>NZ_LSJW01000174.1:0-1031 GCF_001557335.1 Microbacterium sp. CCH5-D1 | reverse complement strand
GGTGGTGATGTCAGTCATGTCGTCCTCCCTAGAACGTGTTGTGTATCTGACATACACAACACTAGTAGGGGGGTCCGACATTCGCAAGCCTCGGGGTCACGCGGGCACCCGCTCGGGTGCAGGTGCCCGCGCGAGTCTCACCGCATGCCGCTGTCCACACTGTCGGCCAGCCATGCGGCGGCGTTCAGCATGTCGTGAGCGGCCTCGATCACGGCGTCGTTGCTATCACCCTCGGCCGCGTCGTTCAGGTTCCTGATGCCCTCGCGAACGTCCGCCACCTGCACGCTGAGGGTGCCGAACGCTGCGCGTGCGGCCTTGGCCATGAGGGCGCGCACGGTGTGCGCGTCGATGGGCTCCGCCCGCAGCGCGAAGGCGAACGTCTCGGCGTCGCCGTACCCGGCGGCGATCACGGCATCCGCGATCTGCTGCGCGGACTCGGGCGCACCCTGAACGAGGATCGAATCGGGCGCGGACGGCCCGCGGAACGCTCCCGGCGCGTCGTCCCGCTCGGGGTCGCCGTCGTACAGGGGCGGGCCGTCGTTGAGGTTCACGCGCAGCCGTCCGGCGTCCTGCGCGGTGTCGATCTGCACCACAGGCACGCCGTCGCTCGCGCCTCGGTAGTGGGTCACGGTGATGCCCTTCGCGGGCGTCAGCTGGTTGGTCATGGTGTCCTCCGTGAGGTCCGGGCCGCACCCTCCGGGGAGGGTGCGGCGGTCAGTGTCAGCGCGAGAACGCGAACTCGGGCAGGTGACCGGCATCGACCATCGTCCGCACGATCTGCGACAGGCCGTGCTCGGGATCGATCGCCAGCGCGCGACGCGCGTAGACGTCGGCGTGAGTGGAGCGTCCCAGCGCCCAGGACAGCCACGCAGCGGCCGCCAGCGGCCCCACCTGCGCCTCCTCGGGCGAGAGGGCCGCGACGTACCGGCAGGCCGTCAGAGCGGCGTCCAGCCGCTTCGCGTCCGGTCGCGGACCCTCACCCCACATCACCCGCGCCAGGTGCGCCGGGTACCCCTCACCCTGCTCCCAGC
>NZ_LSJW01000173.1:0-58715 GCF_001557335.1 Microbacterium sp. CCH5-D1 | reverse complement strand
AGACCGAGGCGCAGGCGCTGCGCGAGGCGAGCGTCGACCGCTTCAAGAAGTACACATCCGTGCACGGCATCTTCGACGGTCCGATCCCCTCCGCGATCGCCTACGCGCGGTCCACCGCCGACGTGTCGGCGATCCTCGCGTTCGCGGACGAGAACCTCGTCAACGTCGTGCCCCGCACCGGCCGCACCGCGACCGAGGGCGGACTCGAGACGATCGTCGAGGATTCGATCGTGCTCGACGGCTCGCGAATGGACGCGATCCTCGACATCGACCCCGTCGACATGATGGTCACGGCCCAGTGCGGCGTTCCGCTGCAGCTGCTCGAAGACACCCTTCGGGCGCAGGGCCTCACGACGGGGCACTCACCGCAGTCGAAGCCGCTCGCGCAGATGGGTGGACTGGTCGCGACCCGGTCCATCGGCCAGTTCTCCACGCTGTACGGCGGGATCGAGGACATGGTGATCGGGCTCGAAGCCGTGCTGCCCGACGGCGAGGTCGTACGCATCAAGAACGTGCCGCGACGCGCCGCCGGACCCGACATCCGCCACATCATGATCGGCAACGAGGGCGCGCTTGCCGTCATCACCGAGGTCACCGTCAAGGTGTTCACCTACCAGCCGGAGAACAATCGTTTCCTCGGGTACCTCGTCGACTCGCTCCCGGCGGGCGTGGCAGGTCTCCGCGAGATCATCGTCGCCGGCTACCGCCCGTCGGTGGCACGCGCGTACTCCGAGGAGGACGCCGCGCAGCACTTCTCGCACTTCGCCGACGGCAAGGCCGTGGTCGTGGTCGTCGCCGAAGGACCGAAGGGCGTGGCCGACGCCACAGCCGCCGGCGTCGAGGAAATCTTCGCCAGCATCCCGCACGAGAAGGTCGACCCCGCACTGATCGAGAACTGGTTCGACAACCTCAATTGGGGGCAGGACAAGATCGACGCCGAGAAGCGCGAGATGCTCGAGAAGGCGCGCCTCGGCTACACGACCGAGGTATCGATCGACTGGTCAGGCGTCGAGGAACTGTTCGAGTCCGTCATGCGCCGCGCACGCACCGAGTTCCCGCGCGCGGCGGACCTGCGGATGCTCGGCGCGCACTCCTCGCACAGCTACCAGACCGGCACCAACTTGTACTTCGTCTACGACTACGACATCGCCTGCGAGCCGCGCGAAGAGATCACCGAGTACCACGAGCCCCTCAACGCGATCGTCGTGGAGGAGGCACTGCGCCTCGGCGGCTCCATGGTGCACCACCACGGCATCGGCAAGTACCGCACGCCGTGGACACATGAGGAGCACGGCAGCGCCTACCGGCTGCTGCGCACCCTCAAGGACGGGCTCGACCCGCGCGGGATCATGAACCGCGGGACCATCTATCCCCTGGACGACGTCGCCACGCCCGAGGCCGAGATGGCGACGCGGGCGTGAGCGCGTCGGCGGCGGGGTACGTCGTCGCGATCGACAACGGCTCGCAGAGCACGAAGGTCCTGATCGTCGACGGCGACGGGACCGTGCACGCGAGCGCCCGTGTCGCGCTGCGGCCGTATTCGTCGCCCGCGCCGGGTCGATGGGAGCATCCGGACGACGACCTGTGGGACTCGATCGTCGCCGCGACGCGCGCCGCGGTCGCCGACTTCGCGGGGGATCCGGCCGAGATCCGCGGCATCGGCCTGTGCACGATCCGCTTCTGCCGGGCCGTGCTGCGCGCTGACGGATCGCTCGCCCAGCCGGTCATGAGCTGGATGGACGAGCGTCTGCCGCGCGCGTACGAGCGTGAAACCGACGAGGCGGTGTACGTCACAACTTCGTCGGGGTACATCACTCACAAGCTCACCGGAGAGCGCCAGGATGCCGCGGGCAACGTACAGGGCAGCTGGCCTATCGACACTGCACACTGGGCCTGGAGCATGGATGCCGCCGAGTATGAGCGTGTGGGTCTGGGACGGGAGATGTTGTTCGACCTGGTCGCTCCAGGCGAGGCACTCGGCACTCTCGCCTCCGAGGTAGCACTGCTGCTCGGTCTGCCCGCGGGAATCCCCGTGATCGCGACGTCGAACGACAAGGCCGTCGAAGCCCTGGGTGCAGGGCTCCAGGACGAGGGGGACGCATTGTTGTCCCTGGGCACGTACGTCGCGACCATGACGCCAGGGGATCGTCCGCTGCCACCGCATCCAGACGTGTGGACGAACTTCTCGTCACAGCCCGGCGGATACCTCTACGAAAGCGCCGGAGTGCGACGCGGCATGTGGACGGTCAGCTGGTTCCGCGACGTCGTATCCGGGTCCATCGAGGCAACGTCGGAAGATGACCTCAACCGCGGTGCCGACAACGTCCCGGCTGGCGCGGGCGGCCTCGTCGCTGCTCTGGACTGGCTCGCGCCCGCGGATGAGCCGTGGCGGCGCGGGGCGCTGGTCGGCTTCGACGGCACGCAGGGACGGTTCCACATCTATCGGGCGATCCTCGAGGCGCTCGCGATCGAGACCGAGAGCGCTGACGCCCGTGCGCGCCGCGCGCTCGGGCGAGACCGTCGTTCCCTCATCGTCACCGGCGGTGGAAGCGAATCGGATCTCATGCTGCGCATCCTGGCTGCCGTATATGGGGTACCCGTGCGCACACCCCGTGTACGTGACGCAGCTGGTATGGGGGCAGCGATCTGCGCGGCCGTCGGGACGGGGCTGCACCCCACCTGGGCTGACGCCATCACTGCCATGGTGGGGACAGGACAAGAAATTCAGCCCGACCTCGAACTCGTCAGCGCGTACGGGGAAGTCCGTCAGACGTACAGACGAGTGATTCCCCGCGTGCGGACGCTGTTCTCCCCATAAGTCACTCACGGCAGATGTCCCGCGATACATGCAGAAGGGGAGCTCGCCCGAGGTGGAAGAGCTCCCCTTCGCGGGGCCGAGGTTCGACGTCCAGGTCTACTTGGAGCCGTATCCAACTGGGTTGCCCAGGGAGGGCGTGCGCGGCGTGCATGCACAGTCGGACAGATCCAGCTCGAGCTGGATGGTGACGGCGAGCGGGGTGCCGTCGCGGGGGTCTTCGATCGTGACGTTCTTCTCGATCAGCTGGTTGGCCATGTGAGTACTCCTTGGGTTGATTGCGCCCGGCGGGGCGCTGGGTGGTGGTTCGAGCGGCCGGTCAGCCGACGGCGACGCGGGTGGGCTCGAGCTGGATGACGGGCGCTGCGCAGCAGCTGCTGCCGGCCCCGTCGAAGTCTCCGGATCCGCCGCAGACGCCGGTGTCGGGAAGGACGAGCTCATTGCGCTCGGCGCCTGCATGGTCGCCCGCGAGGTGGGCGGCGACGCTGCGAACCTGCTCGAACCCGGTGAGAGCGAGGAAGGTGGGGGCGCGCCCGTAGCTTTTCGCGCCGACGATGAAGAAGTCCGGCTCGGGCTGGGTGAGGTCGCGGGCCCCGGTGGCGCCGATCGATCCGCAGGAGTGGACGTTCGGGTTGATCTCTTCCGCGATCCCGGCGACCGCCTCCAAGGACGCATCCAGGTCGATGCGCATCTCCGACAGGATGCTCACATCGGGGCGGAATCCGGTCAGCGCGAACACGCGGGACACCCCGTCGACCTCCTTGCCGTTCTCCGCGACGATGCGCAGCCCCGCCGCCTCGTCGTGGAACTCGGCGACGCGGAAGCCCGTCACCACCTCGACAACACCGGCTTCGATCACCTTGCGCGCTCGGGTGCCCAGAGCTGCACGCTCGGGCAGTTCATCGCCCGCTCCACCACCCAAGACGTTGCCCGTCGTACCGCGACGCAGCAGCCACGTCACCCGGGTGCCTGGGGTTCTGCGCGCCAGCTCGCTCAGCCGGAGGACGGCATGCACTGCGGAGTGCCCGGCACCGATCACGACCAGGTGCTGCCCCGCACACGCGGAGACATCCTCCGGGATGCGGTACGAGATCCGTGAGGCCGCGACCGCGGCCCGCTCGCCGAGCGCGGGCAGCCCGTCCGCCCCGGCAGGGTTCGGGAGCGTCCATGTGCCGCTGGCGTCGATGACGGCGCGCGCGGAGATCCGCCCTTCTGCCCCCTGCGTGTCCCGGGTATGCACGATGAACGGCTGCCCCTTACGGCCGCTGTCGACCATCAGATCCCGGCCCTTGCGGGCGACACCGGTGACGATCGTCGAGTAGACGACGCGGTCACCGAAGACGCGGGCGAGCGGGTCCAGGTAGCCGGCGACCCATTCGGCTCCCGTGGGGTAGCCCGAGTGCGGTGCGGTCCACCCGGTCGGCTCCAGCAGACGCCGGGCGGCCGTGTCGGTGAGTTCCGGCCAGCTGGAGAACAGGCGCACATGCCCCCACTCGGACACCGCAGCAGCTGGCCCATCGCCTCGCTCAACGACCGTCACGGCGATGCCACGCTCCGTCAGGTGGGCGGCCGCAGCAAGCCCTTGGGGGCCGGCGCCGATGACTACGACGGGAAGCTCGCTCATCACATCTCCTCAAATCGAAAAACTTCAATATGAATAGCCTGCTCCTCCTATCGAAGTTTGTCAATGCGTGCGATACTGGTGTCATGAGTCTTCCTGCCACCCTCGACACCTCGACGTCCTGCTGCGCCCCTCGGGTGACAGCAGCGATCACGGTCGAGGACGCGGAGCGCGTCGCACGGGTGTTCAAAGCGCTCGGGGATCCGACACGGGTGCGCCTGTTGTCGCTGATTGCCGCCGGTGACGGTGGGGAGGCGTGCATCTGCGACCTCACCGCGCCGGTCGGACTGTCGCAGGGCACGGTGTCGCACCACATGAAGTTGCTCGCCGACGCGGGGCTTGTCACCCGCGAGCAGCGAGGGAAGTGGGCATACTTCGCGATCACCGACGGGGCGCTGGACGCCGCCGCGGACACCCTGCGTTCGGTGTGACGGCCCGGGCCCCGGGCTCCCGGTTCGGGGGGCGGCTTGTCGCGCTGTCGCTGGGGCAGGTCATCAGCTGGGGGGTTCTGTTCTATGCGTTGATCGTCGCCTCGCCCGCGATCGCGGACGCGACAGGGTGGCCCGTGGCGCTGGTGACGTTGTCGTTCTCGGGTGGACTCGCTGCGTCGGCGATCGCGGGCGTCGTTGTCGGGCGCTGGCTCGACGAGCGTGGGCCTCGGATGATCATGACCGCGGGAAGCATTGTCGGTGCGGGTGGGCTGGTCATCGTCGCGGCCGCGCCGAATCTTGTCGTGTTCACGGCGGGGTGGATCGTGGCGGGGACCGCGCAGGCCGCGGTGTTGTACCAGGCCGCGTTCACGGTGATCGCTCGCCGGTATGGAGACCGCCGCCGGGGTGCGATGACGATCCTCACCCTCGCGGGAGGATTGGCGTCGACCGTCTTCGCTCCTATCGTCGCCGTGTTGCTGACGGTGATGGATTGGCGGTCGGTGTTTCTTGTCCTCGCCGTCGTCCTCGTGGTGACGACCACACCGCTGCACTGGTTCTTTCTCGAGTCGTCCTGGCCGCCCGTCGTCCATGATGCGTCGGCCGATCACCATACGGTGGCGAGCGTGGTGCGCACGCGGCGCTTCTGGATGCTTGAGGCGTCGATGCTCACCTTGGCGGCGGCGCTGTTCAGCGTCACACTCGCGATCATTCCTCTGTTCACTGAGAAGGGGATGACGTACGAGGTCGCCGCTTGGGCGCTGGGGCTGCTCGGCGCCGGCCAGGTGATCGGCCGACTGCTGTATGTCGCCATCCCACACGCCGCCGCACCCTGGGTGGCGTTGGCGGCGACGGCGGGGCTGAGCGTCATCGGGCTTGCTCTGCTCGCGATCGTGCCTGGGCCGCCGTGGCTGCTCATCAGTATCGGCGTGGGGGTCGGAGCCGTGCGCGGTGCACAGACGCTCGTGCAGGGCTCTGCCGTCGCTGACCGGTGGGGCACGCGGAACTACGGCTCGATCAATGGTGTCTTCGCCGCACCGATCACGGCGATCGGTGCGGTCGGTCCCGCACTCGGCCCGCTCATCGCGGTGGCGACGGGGTCGTACTCCGCCATGGCATGGGTTGCTGTCGGGTTCGCCGGGCTTTCACTCATTTTCGCCCGCTTCACCTGATCTCGCCGCCCGGTCAATGCCGCCCGCCTCCGAGCTGCGAGACGCACCGGCGTGGACAGGGGTCGTTGATCCCGCTGCGCGGGTTGACGTGCTCCACGCTTGGGTAGCGATCTGCACCGCATCCCAGGGGGAGCCGAGCGGCGGGGTATAGGACAGGTCGAGGTCGCTGATCGCGTCTACGGACATGCTGTGGTGCAGTGCTGTCGCGAACGTATCGACGCGCTTGGATATCTCGGCGCTGCGCGATCCGAGCAGTTGCGCGCCGAGGAGACGCCCCGATTCGAAGTCTCCGGTCACGCGGATGTGGATGGGGGTGGCACCGGGGTAGTAGCGCTTGTGGTCGTCGGCAGTGACGGTGTGGCTGTGCGGTCGATGCCCCGCGGTTTCGGCTTCGTGATCTCGAAGGCCCGTGCGGGCAGCCACCAGGTCGAACACCTTCACGACCTGGGTTCCCAGGCTGCCGTGGAATCGCGCATCGGCGCCGACCGCGTTCGCGCCCGCGACTCGCCCTTGTTTGTGCGCGGTCGTGCCGAGCGGAAGATACGTGTCGCCGAGAAGGCGATGACGGGTGATCACACCGTCCCCGCCCGCCCAGATCTGCGGGATCCCTGTCTGCATCCGTTCGTCCACGATGACGGCGCCGCCGGCTCCGGTTCGTGCCCCGATTCCGGTGAGGAGCTCCACATTGGGGCGCACACCCACCACGACGAGGACCAGCTCGGCGCGACGCACGAACGGGGCACCGTCGCGGGTGCCCTGGACCGCGAGGAGCCCGCTGTCGCGGCCGATATCGTGCACCTGCATGCCCGTTTCCACCGTGACGCCGTTGCGGTCGAGCTCGTCGCGCACGAGCGCTCCGAGTTCCGTGTCGAGGGTGGAGAGCACCTGGGGTCCGCGTTGCAGCTGCGTGACCTGGAGCCCGCGGATGGTGAGCGCTTCGGCCATCTCGAGGCCGACGTACCCCGCGCCGATGATGATTGCCGTCGACGGTTGATGCTCATCGAGGTAGTTCTCAAGAGCGAAGGTGTCACCCATCGTGTGGAGCGTATGCACCCCGTCCGCAGGCCCGAGCCGGTCGGTCCCGTGGATACCCGCCGTCGAGGCGGATGCGCCCGTCCCGACGACGAGCGCATCGTAAGGAATGGCGGACTCCGCTCCACCGTTGTTCCGCACGGTGAGTGTGCGGGCATTGACGCTGATGCCCGTCGCGAGCGTGTTGGTGCGCACCTGGAGACCGGCCGCTTCCAGATCGGCAAGCGTGCGATGTGCGAGCGACTGCCACGGTTGCACCTCCCGCGAGAAGTAGTAAGGGATGCCACAGATCGAGAAGTTCGGGTATGCATCGGCAACGACGACCGTCACATCAGCGGATTCGTCCACCTCTCGGGCACGGAGCGCCGCGGAGATTCCTGCGTCACTTCCCCCGATCACGACCAGGTGCATGTGAGTCCTTTCTGTCGAGACCTCGCCGCCTGCGAAGCCTCACTGACGCGCGCGACGTCCGCGCACCTGATCATCGCGTCGATCACGGCACGATCCGACACCCGGGCGGGAAGATCAACGAACCCTTTCGCCCCCGTTAACCCCGCGTTCATATAGATAGCCTTCTATAACTACGTCGGATAGACAAGCATCTATGTGAAGCGGCGACTCGGCTGCTTCATCCCTCGAATACCTGAGATGAAGGAAGCACACGTGCGAAAGTCCACAGCAAAGATCTTCGCGTCCACCGCATTGGTCCTGGTCGGGGCACTAGCCCTGAGCGGGTGCGGCGGGCAGCCCTCCGGTGGTGACACCTCTGGATCCGGCGCGAGCGGGGGCGGACTGACCGGTTCGGTGAACACCGACGGTTCGTCGACCGTCGCCCCGCTGACTGAGGCCGCCGCTGACCTGTTCCGCGATGAGGAGAGCGGCGTGAACGTCTCGGTCGCGACGTCGGGTACCGGTGGTGGCTTCAAGACGTTCTGCGCCGGCGAGACGGATGTGTCCAACGCGTCGCGTCCGATCAAGGACGAGGAAGCTGCGGACTGCGAGGCCG
The DNA here is from genome assembly GCF_001557335.1 of Microbacterium sp. CCH5-D1. NCBI lineage: Bacteria > Bacillati > Actinomycetota > Actinomycetes > Micrococcales > Microbacteriaceae > Microbacterium > Microbacterium sp. CCH5-D1. The sequence goes on along the minus strand of NZ_LSJW01000173.1, from coordinate 50,641 downwards.
CCGGCATCAAGTACACCGAGATCGTCGCCGCCAACGACGGCCTGTCAGTCATCGTGAACCCGGAGAATGACTGGGCGGAGGACTTGACCGTTGAGCAGCTCAACCTGATCTGGGGGCCGGAGGCGGAGGGCAAGATCACGAACTGGAACCAGGTCGATCCCAGCTTCCCCGACCAGGCCATCACGCTCTTCGGCGCCGGCACCGACTCGGGCACGTTCGACTACTTCACCGAGGAGATCAACGGCGAAGACGGTGCGATCCGCACCGACTACAGCCCCTCCGAAGATGACAACATCACCATCCAGGGCGTTGCGGGAGACGTCGGCGCGATCGGGTTCCTCGGCCTCAGCTACGTCGAAGAGAACGAAGGTGTCGTGAAGGCAGTCGCCGTCGACGGCGTGATGCCGAGCACCGAGACCGTGCAGGACGGCACCTACACCCCGCTGGGTCGCCCCCTGTTCATCTACGTGAACAACGCCTCGTACGTCGACAAGGAGCAGGTGAAGTCGTTCATCGACTTCTACGTCGCCAACTCCGCGGAGATCGCTGAGCGTGCACTGTTCGTGCCGTTGACCGAGGACCAGGTCACCACCGCCACCGACGAGCTCGCCTCGCTCGGCTGAGCACCGCACGCTCCATGACCGCCATCATTGAACGGCGTGGGGGTCCGGCTTCTGGCCGGGCCCCTGCCCCCGCCAGCAGTTTCGCCGGCCGCCGCCGCCCCGGCGAGTTCCTCATCAAGCTCGCCCTGCGCCTGGCTGCAGCCGTCACCGTCGTGACGACGGTGGGGATCCTCATCGCGCTGCTTATCCCGTCGCTGAGCTTCTTCGCCGAGGTCCCGGTCCTGGAGTTCCTGTTCGGCACCCGGTGGGCGCCACGCTTCGCGGACGCGTCGTTCGGCGTGCTGCCTCTGGTCACCGCGACCTTGTGGACCACGCTCATCGCGCTGCTCGTGGCGGTGCCGTTCGGGCTCGGGGCTGCAACGCTGCTCGCCGAGTACGCCCGCCCCCGCGTCCGCAAGGTTCTCAAACCGTTGCTCGAGATCCTCGCGGGCATCCCCACGGTCGTGTATGGGTTCTTCGCCCTGCAGTTCGTGCAAGGCACCGTCCTGCGGGACTGGCTTCACCTTCCAACCGGGGCGTTCAGTGTTCTCGCGGCGGGCCTCGTCATGGGTGTGATGATCATCCCGACGATCGCGTCGATCGCAGAAGACGCCATGTCCGCTGTCCCGCAGGCGCTCCGCCAGGGCAGCGCCGCGCTCGGGGCGAACCGGATGCAGACCACCCTCCGCGTCGTGTTCCCCGCCGCCCTGTCCGGGATCGTCGCGGCCGTCGTACTGGGCATCTCCCGAGCGGTCGGCGAAACCATGATCGTCGCCATCGCCGCCGGCAACCAAGCGCAACTCGTCACCAACCCGCTCGATCAGGGGCAGACGATGACGGGATTCATCGCCAACGCCGCGCTCGGCGACTCCCGGGTCGGGAGCCTCGAATACAACACCCTGTTCGCGGTCGGGCTGCTGCTGTTCCTCATCACCTTGCTGATCAACTTCATCAGCATCCGTTTCGTCCGCCGCTTCCGGGAGGCCTACTGATGTCCCCCACCTCGACGACCGCGACGCAGCCGTTGCGCGCTTCGGCCCCCATCGCGACCGGCCGCAACGGTGAGATGCGCCCGAGCGCACTGGCGTTCCTGCTGCTGTTGTGGCTCTCCCTGTTCGTCGCGTTCGCGGTGCTCATCACCCTTCTGATCACGATCTTCCTCACCGGGCAGAACAAGCTCTCCACGGCGCTGCTGTTCAACTTCCCCTCCGCCGACCCCGACGAGGCCGGAGCCCGGCCCGCCATCCTCGGATCCGTGTGGGCGATCGGTGCGACCGCCGTGATGACACTCCCGCTCGGGATCGCCGCCGCCGTGCACCTGGAAGAGTTCGCCGACCGGAAGCGGTGGTTCAACCGGTTCATCGAACTCAACGTGCAGAACCTCGCCGCAGTGCCCTCGATCGTGTACGGGCTCCTCGCGCTCGCGTTCCTCTCGATGCTCGGCGTCACCAACAAGAACATCGTCATCGGCGGGGCGTTCGCCCTGACACTGCTCATCCTGCCGGTGATCATCATCGCGACCAGAGAAGCACTGCGCGCGGTCCCGCGAGAGATTCGCGACGGATCTCTCGCACTCGGCGCCACACAATGGCAGACCACGTGGAGACAAGTGCTCCCCGCATCCGTTCCCGGGATCGCAACCGGCTCCATCCTCGCGCTCTCCCGCGCACTCGGGGAGGCCGCCCCGCTGCTCGTGCTCGGCGCGCTGGTGTACATCACCTTCGACCCGAACGGGCTCCTCAGCGGCTACACCACGCTGCCGATCCAGATCTTCAACTGGACCGGCCGCCCGCAAGAAGGCTTCCACGAACTCGCCGGCGCCACCAGCATCCTGCTGCTCGCCGTCCTCATCCTGATGAACGCGCTCGCGATCTTCATCCGCAACAAGTTCCAGAAACGGTGGTAACCATGAGCACTCCCACAGGCAGCGCCGCGACAGCGACGCACACGAACTTCCATGCCGCCGAAACACGACGGCTCGCCGCCACCCCCAGTGGCCTGATCCGCTGCGAAGACGTCAACGTGTACTACGGCGAGTTCCGGGCCGTGACCGGCGTCAACCTCGAGTTCGGGCGTAACGAGATCACCGCGCTCATCGGCCCCTCCGGATGCGGAAAATCAACGCTGCTGCGCTCCCTGAACCGCATGAACGACCTCGTCGACGGTGCCCGCGTGGAAGGCACCGTCCTCTTCCAAGACGAGGACATCTACGCCAAAGCCGTGGATCCGATCGAGGTCCGTCGGCGGATCGGCATGGTGTTCCAAAAGCCCAACCCGTTCCCGAAATCGATCTACGACAACATCGCCTACGGCCCTAGGGTCACCGGGATGAAAGTCGACAACATGGACGACCTCGTCGAAGAGGCACTGACCCGCTCCGCCCTCTGGGGCGAAGTGAAGGACAAGCTCAAGCAATCCGCGTTCGGCCTCTCCGGCGGTCAACAGCAGCGCCTGTGCATCGCGCGGACGATCGCTGTACAACCCGACGTGATCCTGATGGACGAGCCCTGCTCCGCCCTTGACCCGATCGCCACGTCTCGGATCGAAGACCTCATGCACGAGCTTCGCAAGGACTACACGATCATCATCGTCACCCACAACATGCAGCAGGCAGCGCGCGTGGCCGATCGCACCGCATTCTTCACCGCCCTCGCCGACGAGAGCACCGGTGACCGCACCGGCGTGCTCGTCGAATACGACCTCACCCGCAACATCTTCGAACAGCCACAAGACCAGCGGACCGAGGACTACATCAGCGGACGATTCGGATGACCGACACCGGCAGGGATGGGAACCCGCGGTTCGTGCTCCACGGACGCGGACCCGACGTACTGCGCGGGAGCTTTGCCGAGTTCCGCCATGCGGGAGTCCCCGTTACCGTCCACGCAGAAGTCGTCGAAGCGCTCGCTGACCTCGCGCACGACCATCACGCATCCCTCGTCCTCGGCAGCGGAGAACCATTCGAGAAGCTCGCCGCGATCATCCAGATCGCGGGTCCCGTGTGCGACGGTGCCCTATTCCTGGGTATCTCCGATGCGACGGAAACCGCGACAATCGCAGCGGCGATGAGTGCCGGAGTGCGCGGTACCGTCCGACTCCCCGTCACCCCGGACCGACTGCGCGAAGTGTCACGGCTGCATCCACGATCCGCCCCTCCAGATCGCACACTGCGTATCGGGGAATTGACGCTCGACGTCTCGCACAGAAGCCTGCGCTGGCAAGATCACGCGCTGCTGCTACCCGCACGAGAATTCGAGCTGCTGCATCAGATCATCCGCGCCTACCCAGACAGTGTGAGCATCGACGCTCTAGCACTTTCCTTCGGATCCGACCTCGAAGATCCCCACGCCTCAGTGCGGGTAGCAATGACAAAACTCCGCTCGCGACTGGCCGCCTTCGCACCAGCACAGGCGCTGATCGAAACTGTCCGCGTCGCCGGCTACCGGCTCGCCTCCTGAGCCTCGATGCCCAGTTCCTGAAGAAGGTCAAGAACCCGTGAGCGGACCTCATCACGCACGGCGCGAAGACCGACATCATCGAGCTCGAGCGGATCGGCGAGATCCCATTCCATGTAGCGTCGCCCGGGGAAAATCGGGCACGAGTCGCCGCACCCCATCGTGATGACGTAGTCCGCCGCACGCACGACTTCATCCGTGAGCGGTTTGGGGAACTCGCCCCACAGCTCAACCCCGACTTCGCTCAGCGCCGCAGCCACGCGAGGATGCGCTGTGTCCGATGGAGCAGACCCGGCGGTGCGCACGTGAACACGTCCGCCCGCGAAATGCCGCAAGAACGCCCCCGCCATCTGCGACCTCCCAGCGTTCTGCACGCAGACGAATAGCACCTCCGGGGTGTCCCGTAGTACCAGGCCTTGGGCCGTGGCGAGAGCGTCTAGGCGGTCCGCGGCGTACCGCGCCGTCATCGTCAACAGGTGCTCACGGACCCGCGTCCGTTGGCTCAGCAGCCGATAGCTTTGAGCGACGTATCCTGCGACCGTTTCTCGACTGAACGTAGAACTGAAGCGATACGCGAGGTCTTCAACCACGGTGCCAACCGCACGAGGAAGCGCCATCACGGGATTCTCTGGGGATCCCGCTGTCAGAGAATCGCTGCTGAGCAGACGTCCGAAACGCACCCACGCGTCGATCGTTGGCATCCATGCATCGCTCTTCTCGCGCCGGATGAGACCGGCCATCTGCAATGACCTGAGCGCTTGATCGACACCGGTGGAATCGATACCGAGTTCGCCGGCAAGGTCAGATTCGTGCATACCGGATGCCAAGGCGCTCAGGGTGCGCAGGGTCTCGGGGTTACCGAGTACTGCGACCTGCACCGCGCGATCCCGAGCCGCCTGCTCGTCGAGTGGTCGCCCGACACGGTGCGTGTGCTTCTCGCTCATCGGAGAAAATCTTCGACCGCGGCACGACGCTCGGGATGGACGGAGATCCATCCGAGCTTGCCATCCTGCACCCTCGTGACGAACCCGTCATCAAGGAGTATCCGGACGTGGTGCGTCACCGTTGGTTGCCGCAAACCGAGCATGTCCGCCAGCTGCCCGACAGTCGCACGTTCGTCCGCGGATCCCAGAATGATGCTCAAGATCTGCAGGCGAGTCGGGTCGGCGACAGCTCGCAGCGTGCGGGCAAGTTCCTCGGCCGCACCGCGCTCGAGCGCACCTCCGAGCCGAGGCTTCGGTGCAGGCTGAGCGGTCACGGCATGATTCTAGTTGCCGAACGTTGCGTGCTTCTCAGCTGTGCTTGTGCTTGAGTCGTGCGCGACGGCGGTGTGACTACTTTGCGAACGTGTCGCCTCGAAGCTTCGACGCGGCGTGCAACCGGAGGAGCTCGATACTGAGGGCGGCGCTTGCCGGGCTGCTCTGAGACAAGCTCTTCGCGGCAGCTGCAAGGGCGGGGCGAGCGGCGTCTCTCTCAAGGGCAATCAGCATGTCGACCGAGACTCCGAGCGAACGTCCCCGCCAGACAGCACCAGGCGTCTGCAGTTGCTCGACAAGGAGTAGGACCTCCGCGCCTGGGTTGGATGCCCGGGCGAGAGCACGTGCGAGGATCGCCGCATCAGCGTGGATCGGTCCGGGTTCGGGTCTAATGTACTTCCGACCCTCGGTCAACGTCGTTCGTGCCTGCTTGGCGAGATCTGACATACCGGTGCGATTGTCGCTCAATGCGCGGGTGGCAAGGTTGGACGGGTTCTCGCGGCTGAGCTCGTGCAGGGCATCAAGCACGATGGCGTGCTCTCGCTCGCTTTGTTCCAACGCAGTCGCCAGAAGGTTCGCAACGCCGGCCGGCATGCCATCAGCGAGATCTGCGAACTGGTTCACAGCGGCGCTGAGGAGTTTGCGTCGTGTCGCCGGGAACTCGATCCCGAAGTTGTCTAGGTAGAGGTCGCCAGCGAGGCTCGCGCCGAGGGCTGTGATCGGCGACTCGGCAGATTGAATGTCGTATCGAACGACGATGTCGATGACGTCATCGATGAGGTGCTCTCGACGCTTCAGCAGGCGTCCCGCCGCGAGCAGCCACGTGTTGCGCCAGTGACTCGATGGAACGAGTTCGCGCAGGTTCTGCAAGACGACCTGTTCGTCACCATCGGTGATCGCGCGAGCCGCCATATATTCCTGCAACGATCGCACTTCGAACTCGTACTTCGATGTCTTCGGAGAGACGAGCATGACCAGTCGTTCCGTCGAAAGTTTGAGGAGGGTCGTCGCGATCGACTCCGATTCACTCTCTTCGAATCCGGCCGAGCTGAGCCGGTGGCGAAGAATACGCGAGATCTCGGATTTCGTGAGGACAGCGTCCGAGTTCCCTGGTCGCTCAGTTCGTGCCTGCAACTTGAGCCCGGCCTGCTCGTGAAGATGGTCGATGTGGGGGCGCAGCGACTTCAGTTCCGTGAAGGCTTCGCTTTTCGCCAGTTCACGGTCGTAGACGACGCGATAGTACCGGTCGAACAGCTCGAATCGATCCGTCGGAAGGTCGACTGCCTCTTCAGCGAGAGCCGTCATGATCGTCACCTGCAACGGTGTGGTCATCAGTCGTTGCGTGACTCGTTCGTGGACCGCCGTGATGAGCCTTTGTGCAACCTGCTCAGCGAGGTCTGGATCATTGGCTGCCCGCAACGCGGTGAGAGCTTCCGAGTAGCTGATCGCTTCCGTCTCGGTGAGTTCAGACAGGGTGATCTGCGTGCAGGGAAACGCGTCGTCGAACTCCCGTCGATACCCCTGTGGGCGTGTTGTGGCGACGAAGAGCACGTCCGCCTTCTCCGAGCTCAGCTCGCTCACCAGCGCTGTGACCGCCTCGATGAGCCGGCTGCGGATCTTCGCGTCAGGCACCTCATCAAGGCCGTCGAGCACGAGGCATGACGGCCAGGTGCGCAACCAGTCCAGCAACGCACTCGGGTCCGACTTCTTCCCCCGAATCAGTATGGAATCGGCGATGTAGGTGAGCAACGAAAACGTCGACGGGGAGGATGCGATCACGGCCCCCGCCTTCGCCAGTTCGATCACGAACGGCCATCGACGTTTCTGCGGGTTCGGGATACCCGCCTTCCTGAGCCGTGTGTCGAGGCCATCGAAGGCGCGCTTAGCCCTCTCGCCGTACTCCTCGACGTTCGTGTCAGCGAGGAAGGCGACACGATACGTGTGGGCGATCACTTGGGCGATCGTGCTCTTGCCCTGACCCGGGCCTCCGACGATGACCACCCCATGGGGCCCACGGCCGGCGGTGGTTGACAGGTGGAGGTCGCCGATGCGCACCGTCTCGGCGGCGGTCATCCTCCGCGACTGGCCTTCCGCGTCCGCGGTCACGCCCGCCGTGAAGGGCAGATCGATTGCAATGTCCGCGAGTGTCACTTTCGACGCATCGTTGTACCCCGCATCGCCCGTTCGAACCCATTGCCGGTTGATCAGCTCGGCGACGGCGTGCCCAGCGAGCCGATCCGCCTCGAGAGCCGTCTTCTCGGGGAGCAATTCGGCGACTTGCGCAAGAAAGTCGCCGGTGACGATCTGCTCTAGGTATCGCTGTCGAATAGACGTGTGGGTGTCGAGCATGACGCGAATCTCGTCGTAGTCCCACACGTACCATCCACGCAGCCCCAAGTCTTCTGCGTTGGCGGCAAGAAGCTGGTCGAACTGGTCACGACCGCCAGTGTCTTTCGTCCCGGTCAGCACGACGTTGGTGGAGAAAAGCAGGTACTCCGGCGTCTTCTCGCCGACCCTCTTCTTTACGAGCCAGCCACGCAGCTCGGAGCGGACCTCGTCAAGGAACCACCGCCAGTCAGCCGTCGTTGAGACCGGTTTCTCGTTGTACTTCATTTGAATGACGCCGTAGCCATCCCATTTCGCGCCCGCCCCGACCGGGAAGTCGACGCGGCCGTCGAACGTAGCGTCGCGCTGCGCGTCCCTACCTGAACCAAACGGCCTGACACCATTGCCCAACTCAGCCTTCGCGAGCGCCTGGAGCATGTGCTCGAATTGCTGCCAGCCCATTCGGTTGAGGTTGTAGTGGCCCACGAAGTCCTTCCGGGTCAACGTCGACGCCGAACAGGCGCTCCAGTGACATTCTGCACCAGTGCTGTTCTCCCATCCGGTTGAACCAAGCAAGCAGAGGCGTTCGATAGCGTCGGGGTTCTCTTGGGTAGCGAGCGAACGCGCCCCAACCAGACCCGCAGGCGCGCCCGGGCCCAGCAGACGACGTCTGCGATCTCGCCGACTGTCATCGGCTCTATGGGATGCGCGCCGTCGATTCCCCGGGAGACCTCCCCTTCCAGCGGAGGCTCATCTACGCTGTCGCACATGGATGAAACCAAAGGCCAGCCACGAACCCGCCCTTGGCAGGCACAGCCATCCACCGATGCGATCGCGGCGTTCGTCGACGCCGTCGGCCGGTTGAACGCGGACGGGGACTTCATCGTTCGAGCGCTGACTGACCAGCTCCGCGCAGAGCGACCGATCGCGGATCAGGAAGAGCTGACTCCGCAGGAGGTCAGCTATCTCATCCAGTCCAAGGCGTTCACGCCAGAGTCGCTCGAGGCGACATCGATCGAAGTTGCTCGCGGGGGTCTTCTCGCGAGTGTAGCGAGCACTCTTCTGACGAGCGTGCTCCAGACCGTATCTGCTTCCGCAGCCGCTGGCTTCTTGCATATGGACGAAGAGTCGCTCTTTGCTGCCGCCGACCGCGGCGAGTTGTACATGGTCGATGTTGCACAGTCCCGGCGTTTTCCGTCGTGGCAGTTCAGCCTCTCCTCGCCGGGGAAACTCCTACCGCACCTAACCGAGATCATCGACATCGTAAAAGACAAGGGATGGATGTCGGTATCTGCTCTGATGGCGACGCCGCAGTCGACCATGGTCACCGACGGTCAGCACAGCCCTGTGGAATGGTTCAGGCGTGGCGGCGACGTAGCAGCTCTGGCCCGGATTATCGAAGGTCAGAAGTGGCGATAGAGCTCGTGGCAACGCAACGGCGTAGCGCGCACCGCTCACACGTCGTCTAATGTGTGTGGCCTCGAGCTGCGAGAAACTCCGTCGCCGTCTCAACCTGAAACTGCTCGTCGACGTAGCTTGCCGGAGTGAGGTTTCGGGTTACGAAGAGGGTGCTTAGGTGAAACTCCTCGCCGTCAGGGGGGTCGCCGATCCCGAGACGCGTCGCAATGCTCGCGACGTGGGGCGCTAGTTCGCTCTCCTTGCGGGCGAGCTGAGTTGTGTAGCTGGGCTTGGTCCCGCGGTCTCCTACCTGGTCGCGGAAGAAGGTGCGCAGTTGTCGCGCCGTCTCAGCGAATCCATGCACCGACGCAGGGTCCTTCGCCTCGATCAACCAGATGGTGCTATCGCCAGGGCGTCCGCACACGAGGTCGACCTCGGTGGTGAGAGTCGGCACGCCGAGCCGCGCGTGGTCGTTGGGTTTCACGCGGGCGACCGTGGTGTAGCCGAGTTCCTCTAGCCGGTTCTGAAGGAATCTCTCGAACCGAATATTGCGGCGCGCACGGCGGTCCGCAAGCGCGTTGCTGACAGGCTGAGGAACGTCTCCCGCCCAGGGAAGAACCCCTTGGAGGAGGTGGCGGTAGTAGACCTGAAAGGAGGTCAGCAGGTACTGGGGGCTGACAATGAGTCGTCCATCCGAATCTTGCACCAGCGGTTGCACGAGGAGCCGATGGCGCCGAGTGCGCGTTTGCCAGGGCTTCCACTCCACGGCTTGCATCTGGACGGCCGTGCTCGTGAGCATCTCGATGGCAGCTTCGACACGCGATCTTTGCGACTCATCCGCGCCCGAGCCCAGCGCATCACAGACCCACACTGTGGCCTCGGCCACGGTGACGTGGGCAGTCGTCCTGCCTGGCTCAAACGTCTCCCACTTTGCGAGCGCGGCGAGGGTGGAGAACATGTCCTGCGACGTCGCTCCCCATGCCTGCTGGAACGCATCTTCGACGTGGTCTTCTTCGTTCGCCTGTTGCAGCGAGTCGTCGTCTTGCGTGCCGTGCAGCCGAATGCCCGCAGCTGCACGGGTCAGTTCGTCGTTTCGTAGGCCCCACGCCGATGCGTCGGGATGCGGATCGTCGTCCACGGTCAGCTCGTACATCGGGCTGAGGGTGATGACTGCGGGCGCGACTTGGTGATACATCCGCTCGCTCAATGTGGTCGCGGTGAGGTACGCATCTGCGGCGGCAAGGAGACCGCTCCATGCCTGAGGAGTGATCGGCTTCGTCGCCGCCGGCTTGTCCAGGATGCGCAGGGCGGCTTCCACCACGATCTCGTTACATTGACGAAGCTGAAGTGTCTCCGCCGAGAGTTCGGCCGTGCGGGTGAGCGGATCCCATTCGGTCGAGAGATTCGCTGCGACTCGGGATAGATCGTCTTGCTGATGAATGGCGCTGTCCATCACCCTCGCCAGTTGCTCCATACCCGTCAGCACCACCTCGCTCCCATCGTGGCTCTTGATTCCTTCAGTCAGGGTTTCGAGAGCAAGGGGCGCAAGATGTTCGCGGATAAGTCGATTCGCATCATCCGCTCGGTACTCGCCAGGTTGAACGCCGGCATCGTGGAGTCGTCGCCCCAACGCCGCAACCATACGGCTTTCGTCAGAGGGTCGTAGACGCCACGGATCAGGCAGGTGATTGAGAGTGGTCCGTGCCTGCTTCATCTCCAAGATGAGAAAGGGTTTCGCTGTGCGCCACTGGTCGCGGAGCGCCGCTGCGGTGTCGACATCCATGCCTCCCGCGCGGAGCAGATCGAACACTGCGTCCGCTGTTAGGAGATTCGCCGCCTGCGGATCTCCATTCGCTGAGTCGGCGAAGCCCTCGACATCGATGCGCCACAAAACGTTGACCGGTTCGTCGATGGCACGCACATGCGGGTCGAGATACGGCGTGACCACGCCGGACGATTCACCCGGGACTGCTTCCGATACGTGGAGGTAGAGGACGTATCCGGGCACATCGATCGCCTGGTGCGCGGAACGCCATCGATCACCAAGCGCAGCGAAGCCGTAGATTAGCCCGCCGCATAAGTCGAAGACGAACCGTCGGTGGTCGGTAGATGCTGCCTCTAGAACCCCCCGTGCCACGGCAACGGGGGGTTCGGTGAGAGCGAGCGACCACCCGTCAACACTCGGCGCGGTGTTGACACCGCGGGTGGCGTCATACGTGGGGTCGCCTGCGATTATCGCGACGTTTGCGACGGGCCCCGGGGCGACTTCTGCCGCTCGGAGGTCTCGAATCGGTGGAAGCCCAACCCCGATGAGCGCCACTTCGAGATCCGATAGCTCTACCGCTCGATCCCACTCGGCCTCGCCCGCGTGCGCTTCAAAGTAGACGGCATTGGGTACCACACCACCCTTGAAAAAAGACTTGCCATTAGCTTTCCACGGCTCCCAGTAGTTGATCGCCTCCCACCCGAAGCTCTCAGGGAAATCGGGAGCGCTCAGATCCCGCGCGAATGCGTAAAGATCATCGTCGGACGTGGCAGTTTCCGCAATCCATGTCAGGTCTTCAAGCGCGAGTTTTGCCTCGCCGACCGCCTGCGGCACAGCGATGTGACCGGGCGCCGCGAACACCGTCAACGGGATGACCTCCGCGCCCGACTTGATGGTTCCGCGTCGCCCGCCCGCCATCCGCACCGGCACAGGGCCGGATTGCGCCCTCACCTGTTTCGCCAGCTCCACTGAGCCGATGTATGGCGGCGGCGAGGCCCCCAGGTCGGGGACGTAGATGACCGAGACGGCGATGAAAGTGGACGGATTCACTGGTACCAACCACTGAACGTCAATCCCTCGAAGCGGGATGGCGGCGCCTTCGCTGGAGGGCGGGGGTTCGATCAACTGGTGGGAGAAACGCCACAGGGCTTGACGGATCTGGTTCAGGCAAGAGCTCCGGAGGGCCTTTCGTGCTTGGCTGTCTCGGTCGAGCGCAGACACCAGCTCTCGGGCGGCATGAGCCATGATCTCCGGGATGAAGAGTGGCGGCACCCATCGGTGTCCACCCGCCGTGTCAGCAAAGCGAAGGAACCTTTCGAACGGACTGGAGAGACTCTCCACGTCGAACGCGGCCCTACTTGCGGAGTTCGTCATCCATTCCAACGCCCTTTTGTCAGCCTCACCGAGTTCGATGTGGTCGAGGGGATCCAGGTTGAGGAAGGCCCGCGTCGCTTCATACTCAACGTCCGGCAATGAGACCTCATCGTTGAGCTCCAGGTCCGGGGCTGGTACCCATGCGTCCGCAAGGTGGCGCACGCAGAAATCGCCGTACCTCATCGCCACGTTCACCACGTTCGCGATACCGAATCGAAATCGCCGGTGGAGGCGACCGTCTACCGCTTCCGCCATTCTGAGCGCACGCGTGAGGTCGGCGACCGGCCGTTCGGTGAGGCCAGGCACCGCGCGCAGCGGCTCAGCGCCGACGGCGAGGAAGACAGTTCGGGTGGGGTCGGTGGCGATAAAATCTTCACGCTCCAGTCCGATCCCATAGGTGGTAGCCGCTAGATCGGACAGTGCTTGGATCGACGGCAGCGGTTGGTACTCGTCCGGCGCCGGAGCGGCGGAGGCTCGTAGCGCAGCCGCGAAGCTGCTTCCCAATGTCACCGACCGATGCCTGTTGCCCGGGGACGTGGCGGCGGCGAAAATCAACGTCCAGAGCTCGTCCGGATCGTACGCTGACAAGGCCAGTTCGAGTGCGTCTGGCTCCCGTTGCACGGTGCTCACCGCCGACCGTTGAGATCGAGGCCGCTTGTTTCTACGAGTGTTTTTGCTCTTCCCCACGCAAGCATTCAAGCGTAGGCCAACGACATCCTCGTTGATTGCTACGCGTTGAAAGCGTTGCGCCGGGCAGGAAGGTGGCAAGAGTTGGGGAGCCGCCTTGAAGGCGCACGACATGCCCCCTACAACGCCGCTGCTCCCGGTCCAGGAGCGCTTGACCGCTCTCACCTTCGGCACCACACGGGGATGCATACACGCAAAAGCGCGCGTAAGATAATGCGTGTACGCACTAACTAGATGCCGCCACGAGGAGGCAAGATGGCTGTGAAGAAGAGTCGCACCCGTGCCTCCTCAGCTCGCGTCGCCGCCCGCGAGACGACTGTGAACCGCGGCACCGCGACAGGTCGATTCCTCGACGGGAAACCGAAGCTCGTCGTGGCGACCAAGGCCCCAGAAAAGACCGACGTACAAGCCGGTGTTGAGCGCCTTGCACAGGTGGCGAAGACGTCAAACGTCGACGTATCCGTGTTCAACGCACTCATCGACGAGCTCGCCGATGCCATGACCGACCGTCAATCGACCGAGCTGGGCCTCACAGAGCAGCAAGCCGACTTCCTGATCGAGTCCGGCGATTTCACTCCGGAGGAGTTCGCCGAGGCAGCCGCATTCGTCACCAGCGGTGGGCTCGCCAAACTCGAACGCGAGACTCACGTGCGCGCCCTAACCAACACCTACACCGCATCCGAAGTCGCAGCGCTCCTCGGCATCGATGCCTCCAGTGTGCGTCACCGCCAGAGCAAGAACACCCTGTACGGCTTCCGGGCGGGAAGGATCCGCCTCTACCCTCGATGGCAGTTCATTCCCGGCGAAAAGGTCTCGACGATCCCCCACCTTCCCCTGCTCGTCCGAGCGATCCCGTCCGACTGGGATCCGGCCGACGTCGAAGGCTTCATGACTACACCTCAAGACGACTTGCGGTCGAGCGATGAGTCTGTCGACCCCCAGGAATGGATGACGCCGATCGAGTGGCTGGCTGCCGCGAAGGATCCTGCACCCGTAGTGGACATCCTCGAAGACGCCGACATCACGTGAGCCCGTCGAACGCGAAAGTCCCCGCAACACCCCCGGCGCCGCTCACACTCGACGCTCGTGAGCACCTGAGATCATTCGATGGGATCCTCTGGCGGGTCTTCGCTACAAGAGGTCCTCACCCGCAGGCGTGGGATGAGCTGCGGCACTTCGGGCCGATCAGAACCATGCGCTTTGACCCGCATCCCGAGCCACAGCAGCATCATGCTGATTATGGCGTGATGTACGCAGCTGCTGGATCTACGACAGCTCTCGGCGAGGTTTTTCAGAAGGGCCGACTAATCAATCGGCGCGTTCGTGGAAACACCCTCGCGGCTTGGCGTCCGACGCGTGAGCTTCGGTTACTGGATCTCACCAGCAACTGGCCTGTAATCAACGGGACGACCTCTTCGATCCAGATGGGGCCTAAGCGATACACACGGAACTGGGCGAATGCGATCCATGACCAACTTGGGTCGAGCATCGACGGGCTCTACCACGTGTCATCGATCGACTTCGGCCCGATGGTGACGCTGTTCTCGCCTGCCGAGGACTCGTTCCCGCAGCTGCCGTTGGTGCACACCCGACTGGACTCCTCCAGTGCGAACGTGTACCTCGCGAAAGCCGTGAAGAGACTCGGCTACCGCGTCAAGAAGTAGAACCACCCCAGGACGGCAATCTGCGATCTCGGATTATCAGATGACGCTCGATCCCCCCGTACGCTCAGTGCTATGACACAGCGTTCCACCTTGCAGACTCTCAGCGGTGCTGTCGAAGGATTCCGGGACTTCGCGGCGGCGATCAAGAGTGGAGTGCCCACGGTTCGAAAGGGGTCGATGGCGGAGGAAGATCAAGCCCTCGCAGGAAACATCGTCATCCCTCATGCCATAGTCTCCGGGCTCGTCCTCACCGTTGCAGACCACGTATCCGCCTGGGCGGAGCTTGCCGCCAGCCCCGAAGAGGACGTGTTGCTCCTTCATATGCAGGCTGACTACACCTTGTTCCGTCCTGTGTTGGAGGGGCTCGTGGAGGTGATCTGGATTCTGGATGGTACCGATTCCCCTTCTAGAGTCCGCAGGGCACTTGAGATTGCTCGTATCGAGCACAGGCACGGGCTGAAGCTGACCAACGCTCTGCGCAAAGCGCGAACGCCGGATGACAAGACCGAACAGGGAATAGCAGCACTCGGACGTTTTCTCAGGACCACGGCGAGCAACCTCGGATCCGATCCGGAAGACGTTCTCAGCGCACCATTGATCGATCCCTCCTCGATCACAAGGAAGATAGCGAGTCGCGTTCCGGGCCCCACATTGCAGACCTTCAACTATTGGGCGATAACCTCGGCCCACGCGCACGGGCAGTTCATCACCACTCTGCGCCACGCGATCGAGACGCCCCCATCTACGCCTCAGATGGGCGGGGCTCTGTACGAACCAGACGAGGAGCTGATTGCAGACCTCATCGAGTTCATTGGGACGCTGCTCGAGATCGCAATCAACCTACTAAACGAACAGGGTTACGAGCTTCGACGCTAGAGCTGTCCTGCTTGGCCGACGGGGAACGCTGGGTCGCCGAGATGCGCGCCATGGGGATTCAGAACTCCGTGAGGCGAGATGTCCGACCCGATCCGTATGATCGGATCAGCCCGTTCGTGAGGCAGTGAACTTAGCGCTTTACATCGGACTTAGTCCGATTTCATCGCGATTCTGACATATTCGTGAATCGCGCCTCGGTGTCGGCACCCCGCGATACCGTCGCATCACAGCCCACGTCATCCCGGAAGAGGTCTCCCGTGTCCCGACACTCCCTCCTCGACGTCGGCGAGCATGACCTCGAGGATCTGCGCCGGCGGCTGCGCAACACGCGCTGGGCCGAGCCGTGGCCCGTGGAGGGCTGGGAGGCGGGCACCGAGCAGGCGGAGCTTCGCCGGCTCGTCGACGTGTGGCTGAACGGCTTCGACTGGCGCGCGCAGCAACAACAGATCGAGGAGCTGCCCTGGCGGCACGCAGACATCGACGGGACGCCTGTCGCTTATCTCCGCTTCGATGCCGAGCAGGGAGGGACCGGCGTTCCCGTTCTGCTCACGAACGGCTGGCCGAGCACAGCACTCGAACTCGTGGATGTTGCTCGGCGCCTCGCGACGCCGTCGCGTTTCGGGGGCGATCCTGCCCACGCCGCCACGGTGATCGTGCCCGCGCTTCCCGGACTGCCGTTCTCACCGCAACGCCCCCGACTCGGCGTGCAGACGCACGACCTGTGGCACCTGCTGATGACGGATCATCTCGCCTTCCCCCGATACCTCGCGCACGGCGGCGACCTGGGAGCGGGGATCACCTCTCGTCTCGCGCAGGCATACCCCGACGAGGTGGTCGGCATCCACTTGCTGTCCACAGCCGCTCCCGCACACGTGGACGAGGAGTCGATCACCGCCGAAGAGCAGGCTCACCTCGACCGGGTACAGGAGTGGTCGGCGTCCGAAGGCGGATATCAGCATCAGCAGCAGACGCGGCCGCTCACACTGGCGCCAGCTGTCTCGGACTCCCCTGTCGGATTGCTGTCGTGGATCCTGGAGAAGCATCGATCCTGGAGCGACTGCGGCGGCGACGTCTCCTCCCGCTTCAGCGACGACTACCTGCTGACACTGGCGTCCGTGTACTGGTTCACGAACTCGATCGGCACGTCGTTGGGCCCCTACTACGAGCACGCCGCGGGATTGACCTCACGCATAGAACGGGTGGAGGTGCCGACCGCCGTCGCCCTGTTCCCGCACGACCTGGCGTCGCCGCCGCGGAGCTGGATCGAACGCACGTACAACCTCGTCCGCTACACCCGGATGCCACGCGGGGGCCATTTCGCACCACATGAGGAGCCGGCCCTGCTCGCCGACGACATCTCCGCATTCGCACGCTCACTGCCGCACGCATCCCCCGCGTGAATCCACCGCCCATCGCGGACCAAGCGGCGCGGCGGCATCGATCGCCCCCTCGACTGATCACAGCATCGACGTGAGCACCCCGCCGTCCGCGCGCACAGCCGCCCCGTTCGTGGCCGACGCGCGGGGACTCGCGAGGTATGCGACCAGATCGGCCACCTCGGTCGGGTCGAGGAACCGCTCCAGCAGAGTGGTGCGGTTCTTGCCGATGATGACCTGCTTCATGGCCTCCGGCGACAGATCCTGCACCTGCGCCACAGCCTCGACCGCCGCAGCGACCCCATCGGAATAGGTCGGCCCACCCAGGACCGTGTTCACCGTGACCGAGGTGCCGCGGGTGAGCTTCGCGAGGCCGTTGCCGAGAGCGATCATCGCCGCCTTGGTCACGCCGTAATGCACCATGTCCGCGGGGACATTCACCCCCGACTCGCTGCTGACGAAGATCATCCGGCCCCAGCCTCGCTCGATCATCCCGCCCAGCAGGTGTCGTGCAAGCCGGACTCCGCTCATCACGTTGACCTCGAAGTAGCGCTGCCACCCGGCGTCGTCGACGGCCTCGAACTCCGCGAGCCCGAACAGGCCCACGTTGTTGACGAGGATGTCGACGTCTCCCAATTCATCGAGGAGTCTCGCGACGTCCTCCGCATTCGCGAAGTCCGCGACGATCCCCGACGCGGTCACCCCTGGGTGCGCGGCTCGCAGCCGCCCGACGGCCGCATCGACTGCCGCGGCGTCGCGTCCGTTCAGGATCACTCGCACGCCCTCGACGGCGAGCGCATCGGCGATCGCATATCCGATCCCTCGACTCGAGCCACTGATGAACGCCGTCCTGCCCTGCAGTTGCAGATCCACTCCGCTTCCTCCTTCCGACGCCGAAGACGTCGCATTACTTGCTCAGGAAAGTCACTCTACGTCGTTTTGCTTGCTTGGGAAAGTGAAGGTCCGCGGAGACCCGAGCCCGAATGCCCTATCCTGAAGGCATGTCCGAGCGGCCGAATGCCCCGCACCTGAGCGACGATCAGCTGGCGATCTGGTCCTCCGTCGCCACGCTGTTGGAGCGCCTCCCCACAGCTCTCGATGCGCAGCTGCAGCGCGACAGCGGCCTCACGCACTTCGAGCACGGCATCCTCTTCGCGCTCGATTCCGCACCGGATCGTCGCCTTCGCCTGAGCACCCTCGCCACCTATGCGAGCTGCACACTGTCACGCCTGTCGCGCGCGATCTCGCGACTGGAATCCAAGGGATGGGTGCGACGGGAGATCGACGCGACCGACGGGCGATTCACCCTCGGCATACTGACGGACGAAGGCCACGCGAAGGTCGCCGAGTCCACGCCGGGCCATCAGGGGCTGGTGCAGCGCCTCGTCTTCGACACGCTCACCGCCGCGCAGGCGCGACAGCTGGGGTCGATCAGCACCCGCATCTCCGCGGCGATCAGTCCTGATCCGATCTGGACACCGGGAGCGGGCGATCCCGGGCGCGACTAGTCCATTCATGTGAATCCACCTCCGCGTTTCAGGCGTAGGCTGGAGTGAAGGACGGACCGTCCGAGAAGATCTCCCGGCACCGTGCCCGCCCGGAAGTGGAGTCTCTCGTGGCTCAGTACGACGTCTCGAACCGCTCGGCGATCGTGACGGGAGCAGGCAGCGGAATCGGTCGCTCGACCGCCCTCCTGCTGGCGAAGAACGGTGCATCCGTCGTGGTCAACGACCTGAACGCGGATCACGCGAACGCGGTCGTCGAGGAGATCCGCGCCGCCGGTGGCACGGCCGAGGCCTCGGTCGGCGATGCAACCGATGCCTCGTGGATCGCTTCTTCCATCGAGCTGGCGAACTCCCTCGCCCCGCTGCGCATCGGCGTCAACAACGCCGGCATCGGTGGAGCGTCCGCTCCGACGGCCGAGTACGAGGACGAGGCCTGGGACAAGGTCATCGCGATCAACCTCAACGCGGTCTTCCGCAACATGAAGGCGCAGATCCCCTCGATCCTCGCGAACGGCGGCGGCTCGGTCGTGAACATCGCGTCGATCCTCGGCAGCGTCGGGTTCGCCAACTCCCCCGCCTACGTCACCGCCAAGCACGGCGTCGTCGGCATGACCAAGTCGGCGGCACTCGAGTACTCGGCACAGGGCGTGCGCGTGAACTCCGTAGGCCCCGGATTCATCGACACCCCGCTGCTCGCGAACATGGGACCCGAGGCGAAGGACTTCCTCGTTTCGAAGCACCCGATCGGACGCCTGGGGCAGGCCGACGAGGTCGCGAACCTCATCGCGTTCCTCGCCAGCGACGCCGCGAGCTTCATCACCGGCAGCTACCACCTGGTCGACGGCGGCTACACCGCCCTCTGAACGAATGGCATCCGACCCCGGGACCCGATTCCCGGTGGTCGGATGCCATCAGCAGCGACGCAGACACCCCCCGATGTCGTCGCTGCGAGCCTCGGCCGTCGTCGCGCACGCCTTGCCCAGGAGCACGTCGGCGGCGGAGGCGAGTTATCAGGCGACCGCGTGCATCGCAGGCGCCGGAGAGAGGAGCGGCGCCAGCTCCAGGTCCGTCAGGTCCAGACCGTGCGCAGAACTCGCTGCGGCCATCATCTTGACCAGCAGCGGGCGCTGAAGCTCGATCTCCTCCGCGACGGCGAAGCGCACGGGAATCGAGGCGTGCATCCACAGCGTCTCCGTGCCCGATCGCGACGTGCGCAGGGTGAGCGGGAACGATTCTCCGCGGCGGAGCTTGGTCACGGTGACGAGTCGAAGGTGGGCGAGTGTCGCATCGTCGATCTCCACGATCTGCGATTCCCCGGCGTAACTGAGCTGGCCCATGAGTCCCTCATTCCTGTGCGTTTTGTACAGGAATTAGATTACTAGTTTAGCTAGCTAAATGGCAAACGGGACTATTCGATCGCATCGATCTCCGCCGTGAGCCGCCGCAGGAACCTCGAGATCACGGCAAGCTCGGCGGAGGTGAACTCCTCTTCCACCCGCGCCACCCGCCGCGAGACCTCGTCCGCGGGCGAGTTGATGTCGCGGAGTGAAGGACGGATCACCTTCGAGCGCCTGTCGTCCGGATGCGCCGTCACCACGATCTGGGCGCGATCGGACAGACGCCTGATCACGGAGGTGATCGCCGCAGTACTGACCCCCAGGTGAGCGGCGAGATCACTCGGAGTCACGGGCGCATCGACCGGGGCCGCTGCGATGAAGCGAAGGGCCGAGCGGTCGGTCTCGTTGGGCTGGCGCCCCGCCACGAGGCGCCGCGCGAGCCGCGCCTCCACGCGCAGCAGTTCATCGACGTCGCGGTCGAGCCGAGACGCCATGACCCCCAGACTGTTCCCCATCACACCCCTCATCGATTCCGAAACCCATCTTAGCTCGGAAGTCTTTTTATCTGTCTGACTAGCAAAATCCCGCGTGCATCACACCGTCGCACGGGTGAGAGGATGGATACACCGCAAGAAAGGACGTCATGGTCGAGCGATCCGCACTCGATGACGAGAAGTACATCGACTACGCCGCTCTCCTCGAGCGCCTGGAACGACAGTTCCCCACCGTCCCGCGCGATCGGATCGAGCAGATCATCGTGGCCGAGAACGACGCGATCACGGGCGGCTTCCTCCTGATCGTCCCCGCCGGGGTCGCGACAGGTGCGATCGAGATGCTGACGCGGGAGTCCTCTCCCGTGGCAGACGGAGAGGCGGTGGCCTGATGACCGAGCCCCAGGAGTACGCACGCTCGGGGTACTGGTACCCCGACGCCGAGAGCGCCAGCACCGTCGATGTCCTGAACATGCTGCGGCGTTACCGCGCGGCCGAGACCGCGATGCGTGCGCGCACCCGCGCTTCGATGGGCATGAACGAGACCGACCTGATGGCGCTGCGCTTCCTGCTGCGCGAGCAGCGCGCGGGCCGCATCGTCCGTCCGATCGACATCGCCAGGATGCTCGACATCTCCACCGCTTCGACGACCACTCTCATCGACCGCCTCGAGAAGGGCGGACACGTCCGTCGCGAGGCGCATCCGACGGACCGCCGCGCCGGAGTCGTGGTTCCGAGCGTGAGCAGCGACGAGGAGGTCAGGGCCACCCTCGGTGCCATGCATCGCCGCATGCTCACCCTGGTCGACGAGCTCTCCGACCAGGAGCGGGCCGTGGTCACACGGTTCCTCGCCGGTATGACCGCGTCGATCGAAGAGGCATCCGACCTCGACCAGGAGCTCCGGAATGTGATCCGGGACGAGAAGGGCCCCCACGCGGCGGAGTGACCCCCGCGCTACAGCCCTTCCGCGATCTCCTTGATCGCAGCGAGGCGGCGGTCCCACTCGCGTCCGATCACGTCGAGCTTCGCGGCCGTCGCGGAGAGCTCGGCACCGACGACGCGGAAGCGCACCTCGCGCCCCACCCGAACCGGCTCGACGAGTCCCACCTCCTGCAGCACGGCGAGGTGCTTGGCGATCGCCTGACGGGACACCGGAAGGCGCCCGGCGAGGGCGGATGCCGAGGCATCCCCCTCGCCGAGTGCCGTCAGGATGCTCCAGCGCGTCTCGTCCGCGAGTGCCGCGAACACGGGAAGCAGTGTCTCGGTCGTCACGCTTCGCCTTCCACGAGCGCGACCATCTTGTCGAGCTCCAGATCCCAGCCGGTGCGGTGCGACTCGAGGTTGGCCCTGGGGTCGGAGGTGCGCTCGAACCCGCTCTCGACGACCGTGAGCCGCGTGCCGCCATCCGCCTCCTCGAGCGTGAAGGTGAAGACGGTCGAGGTCGACTCGTCGATGCTGTCCGGCAGCGCGCCGAGGGCATCGTCATTGTTCCATCGGTACGTGATGCGCCGCGGCTCGTCGAACTCCTCGACCCGGAGGGGGATCACGTCGTAGCCGGGGAACGTCATCGTGCCGATCGCTCCGACGCCGCTGCCCTCGAGCACCGTGCGCCCGAACCAGCGCGAGATGTGCTGCGGCTCTGCCACGGCTCGCCACACCTTGTCGACGGGTGCCGCGATCTGGATGCTCCGCCGCACCGAGAATGTCTCATCGTCGACGACGGATGCCTCGTTGTGGGTCATGTTCACCATGATGGGTCCTTTCGGGATTTCCTGCATGTCCCGCCGGCCGGATCAGCCCACTGCAACTCCAGAGTTGCACCTCTCGACTCCATGCGCAACCCTAGAGTTGCAGTGAGCTCACCGCTCACCGCATATCGCTCACTCTGCATCGCGCCTCACGCCGGCGTCACCTGTCGGAGGAAGTCACGAATGCATGAGGAATCGCAGGAAGACCGCCCGGCATCCGTGTTTTCTTCCGCCATCCGGAACCCGCGGAACGCAAGGGCACACCGGCACCCCAGCCGCAGCACCCCGTGCCGGACTCAGACGCGGGGACGCCGCTTCTCGAGGAAGCCCGCCAGCACCACGGCGACGAGGGCGGCCACCGGCGCGACGAGGAGCCCCGCCCGCAAGCTCTCGTTCTCGGCGATGTACCCCACGAACGGCGGAGACAGCAGGAACCCGAGGCGCAGCAGCCACGACACGACCGTGAGCCCGACGCCCGGCCGCAGTCCCGGCAGTTCGTCCGCGGCATGCATCGCCGCGGGGATAAGCGTGGCGATGCCGAAGCCGACGGCCGCGAACCCCAGGATCGTGCCGGGCACCGACGGATACGCGAGCGCCAGCGTCATGCCGACCGCCGCGATGGCGCCGCCGACCCGCGCGACCCACCTCTGTCCGAAGCGGTCCGTGAGCGGATCGCCGATGATCCGACCGATGAACTGCGCACCGACCAGGGCGATGAAACCGAGAGGAGCGATCGCCGCAGCGGCTCCGAGCGAGTCGGCGAGATACAGAGTCGCCCAGGAGTTGCCCGCATCCTCGGCGACGGCGCCGGCCATGGCGATGAGGGTCAGGGCGATGATCGCGATGACGGTACGCGGCGTCACTCCGCGGCGGAGTGTTCCGGCGAGCTCGGCCGGCTCGGCCGTGGCCTCCTCGTCGACCTCGTCGTCACGGCCGGGGAGGCAGAAGCGCAGGGCGACGAGCGCGACCGTGGCGAACACGGCCGTCGAGATGCCCAGGTGCACGGCCAGCGGCAGCTCCAGTGCGATCGCCACTGCAGCCATCGCCCCACCCAGCACCGCACCGATGGACCAGATGGCGTGGAAGCCGTTGATGATCGAACGCCCGTAGCGACGCTGCACCCGCAGGCCGTGGGCGTTCTGGGCGACATCGGTGATCGCGTCGGACGCTCCGCCGAGGAACAGGGCCACCGCGAACAGCAGGCCTGACGGAGCGAGGGCCGCCGACAGCAGACCCAAGCTCGTCAACACGGTGCCGATCACGGCGATGCGAGCGGAACCGAACCGACGGATGAGCACTGCGGCCAGAAGGCCGGCGGCGATGGCGCCGGCGGGGAATGCCGCGATCGCGAATCCGTACCCGAGGTTGTCCAGCCCCAGAGCGGACTTGATCTCCGGGTACCGCGGGAGGATGTTCGCGAACAGCGCCCCATTGGTCAGGAAGAGCGCGGAGACGGCGATGCGCGCGCGGCGGGATGCCTGGTCGGGCACAGATCGTCGAATCGATTCGATGGAGGCCATGTCTACGATCGTACGGTGCACAGCAGGCCGCGACCGACACGATCACGCATGTGCCCCCGACAGTGCTCCCTGCGTCGCAGCTCTACTCATCCCCGACGTAGGCCGCAACCCCGTTCCCGCGCGCGCATCCTCGGGCCTACGCTCGTGCCATGTCCGAACTCACCCAGCCCACCGGTCGTGAAGAGGCTCTGCGCGCCATCCCCCGCGACGACGGGACTCCCCCGCGTGCTCTGGTGCTCGGGGCGACCGGCTACATCGGCGGTCGACTGACTCCGCGGCTGCTGAACGCCGGATACCGCGTGCGTGTGCTGGCGCGGGACGCGGCGCGGGCGGCGTCGTTCCCGTGGGGCGCCGACTGCGAGATCGTCGAGGGGTCGGCGGATGATGCGGATGCCGTCGCTGCGGCCATGGACGACGTCGACGTCGTCTACTACCTGATCCACTCGATGTCGGCCGGCAAGGGCTTCGAGGAGAGCGACGAGCGCGCGGCGCAGACGGTGGCAGAGGCGGCTGCGCGAGCGGGTGTGCGGCGGATCGTCTACCTCGGCGGTCTGCATCCGGATGATGCACAGCTCTCCCCGCATCTGCGCTCGCGTGTGCGGGTCGGCGAGATCTTCCTGGACTCGGGAGTGCCGACACTCGTGCTGCAGGCGGGCGTCGTGATCGGGTCGGGATCGGCGTCGTTCGAGATGATCCGCCACCTCACCGACGTGCTGCCGTACATGCCGGCGCCGAAGTGGGTGCGCAACCGGATCCAGCCCATCGCTGTGCGCGACGTGCTGCACTACCTCCTCGGGGCAGCGCAGGTGGATTCCGACGTGAACCGCGCTGTCGATATCGGCGGCCCCGACGTGCTGCGCTACGGCCAGATGATGAACGGCTACGCGGTGGAGGCGGGACTGCGCCAGCGGGCCATCGCCGCCCTCCCCGTGCTGACTCCGGGCCTCGCTTCGCACTGGGTGAATCTCGTGACGCCGGTCCCTCGGTCGATCGCCCGCCCGCTCGTGGCGTCGCTGCAGAACGAGTGCATCATGAAGGATCACGCCATCGACGAGCTGATCCCCCAGCCCGAAGGCGGTCTGACCCCGTATCGGCGCGCGGTCGACCTGGCGCTCGGCCGTGTGCGAGGCGACACCATCGAGACCAGTTGGCAGGACTCCGAGGTCTCGGGCGCTCCGAGCGACCCGCTGCCGAGCGATCCCGACTGGGCGGGACGCACCGTGTTCACCGACTCCCGTTCGGTCACGACGACCGCGTCACCCACAGAGCTGTGGCGCGTGATCCTCGGCATCGGCGGAGAGAACGGCTGGTACTCCTCGCCCCTGTTGTGGGCGGTGCGCGGTTGGATGGACCGCATCGTGGGCGGCGTAGGCCTCAGCCGCGGGCGCCGCAGCCGTACCGCCGCACGCGTGGGCGACGCGATCGACTTCTGGCGCGTCGAAGCGGCGGAGACCACGGATGCCGGATCGCTGCTGCGCCTCCGCGCCGAGATGAAGGTGCCGGGAGAGGCATGGCTCGAGTTGCGTGCCGTGCCCGATGCGAAGGGCGCCCGCTACGAGCAGCGCGCGATCTTCTTCCCGCGCGGTCTCACCGGACGCCTCTACTGGCTCGCCGTGCTGCCCTTCCACGGCGCGATCTTCGCGGGCATGGCAGCACGCATCACGGCCGCCGCCGAGGACCTCGAGACCTCTCCATCGGCGCCGCCCCACCCCGCGGAGACCAGCGACCCCGCCGTCCCAGGCGAACCCACCGTCCCAGGCGAACCCGCCGGGACAGACGAACCCGCCGGATCAGGCGACTTCACCGCGAAGTCGCCTGATCCCGCGTGAACGCCTGACCCGACGCCCCCAGACGAGGCCGGGGTACCCTCAATCCGCGCGCGGCTGCGGGGCGGGGTCCGGGTCGTTCGGGCCGTCTTCCAACGCGGCATCGACAACGGCATCCACTTCCGCGGGAGGGATGATGTCGATCGCCTCGGTCGCGGCCTCATACACCTCGGCCAACGTGTCGTCGACGGTGTCCTCGTCGATCCAGGCGAGGTCGTCCTCCGAGTGGTCGTACTCGACAGGCACGAGGGCGAAGTCGTCGCCGTACTCCTCGAGCCCGGCCATGACGCTGTGGCGGACGGCGGCGCGGGCATACCGGTCGCGCAGGATCAGCGGATCCCGCCGCAGGTCCTTCATGAACGCGATCATCATGAACGTCATGATGATCGCGAACGGCAGCGCCGCGATGATCGTCGCGTTCTGCAGCGACTGCAGCCCGCTGCCCTCCGATCCGCTCACGAGCAGCACCGCGGCGATCACGCCGACCAGCACTCCCCACACCACCGCGACCCACCGCGATGGCTCCGGGCGGCCCTGCTGGGACAGCGTGCCCATGACGAGTGAGGCGGAATCAGCCCCGGTGATGAAGAAGATCGCGATGAGGAGGATGAGCACGATGCTGGTGATGAGCGGGAACGGCAAGTTCTCCAGCACCCCGAACAGCACCTCCTCCGGCGGGTCGACGGTGAGGCCTGCGCCGTCCATCTGCTGCTGGATCGCCGTCGTGCCGAAGATCGCGAACCACACGAGCGAGATGGCGGAAGGCACCACGATGACGACCGACACGAACTGACGGAGCGTGCGCCCGCGGGAGATCTTCGCGATGAACATGCCGACGAACGGCGACCAGGAAATCCACCATGCCCAGTAGAAGATCGTCCAGCTCGACAGGAAGGCCTGCGCGGTCTCACCCTGCGACGCGGAGCGGCCGATCATGGTCGGCAGATCGCCGATGAACTGCACGGCGACCGACGGGATCACGTTGAGGATCAGCAGCGTCGGACCGACGAAGAACACGAAGAAGGCGAGCAGGATCGCGACCACGGCGTTGATGTTCGACAGTGCGCGGATGCCCTTCGAGACTCCGGACACCGCGGAGGCGATGAAGCAGGCCGTGAGCACCGCGATCACCGCGATGAGGATGCCGTTGCCGAGTGGGCCGATGCCGCTGACGAGCTCGACACCGTGACCGATCTGCAGCGCTCCGAGTCCGAGGGAGGCGGCCGTGCCGAACAACGTCACGATGATGGAGAAGATGTCGATCGTGCGGCCTACCGGACCCGTGGTGCGGTTCTCGCCGAGCAGCGGAGCGAAGATCGACGAGATCAGCGGCGTGCGGCCGCGGCGGTAGGCGCCGTACGCGATGGCTCCACCGACGAGCGCGTAGAACGCCCAGGCCTGCGGACCCCAGTGATAGAGCACCTGGGTCTGCGCGGTGTGCATGGCCTCGAGGGTGTTCGCCTCGACGGTGCCGGGCGGCGGGTTCTCGAAGAACGTCAGCGGCTCAGCGGCACCCCAGAACACCAGGCCGATGCCCATGCCGGCCGCGAAGAGCATGGAGATCCACGAGAACATCGAGAACTCGGGCTCCTCGTCGTCACGGCCGAGCGGGATGCGCCCGTACTTGCTGAAGCCGACGAACAGCATGAACACGAGGATGATCGTGGCGATCGTCGTGAAGAAGAAGCCGAAGTACTCCACCACCCAGGCGAGGACCGTGCTCGTGGTGCCGGCGAGGTTGTCGCCCGCGAACACACCCCAGGCGATGAAGCCGAGGGCGAACGCGGCGGCGACACCGAAGACGAGCGGGTCGGTGCGGTAGGTGCGCCCCGTCTCCTCGACCGAGACACCGGGAACGAGCGCCGGGTGCACGCTGCGCGGCGGGACGGTCGTGATGTCGCGGACGATCTTGCGGGCAGTCTCCGAAGCCTTGGCCGGGAGGCGGTTGGCACCGGTTCCGACTGTGTCCGTGCGCGGACGCGGAGGGTTCGATCCTGCGGAGCGTTCGTCGGGCTTCTCGTCAGGAGTGTCCATGAGAGTCCATTTTGTCATGCGAGGTGTCCGACCGTGTCGGGGCCGAAACCCAGAGGGTCCGCGCGAACCGCGGCGCGTAGGGCGGACGCTGCCTGCTCTGGGTTTTCGGGCGCGTCGCAGTTAGCGCGAGCGGCGCCCCCCGAACAGCGAGTGCAGCAGCGGGAGGGCGGAGACACAGACCAGGGTGATTCCCAGGGGCGGCACCGACGGCACGAGCAGCGCACCGCCGACCAGGAACGCCGCGAACAGGACGCCGGAGCCGATGCGGCGCGCGATGCCCTCGAGCCGGTCCAGGCGACGTTCGAGTCGTGAGGTGTCGAAGGTGACGTTGCCGTCGTCGAGGCGCGTGATGATCTTGTCGATGCGGCCGGGCAACGCCCAGGTCGTGGACATCGTGCCCATCGCCTGGTTCGCGAAGGCCTGCACGATGTTGCCGCTCTCGTCGCGAAGCAGACGGCCGGCGTAGGGCTCTGCCGCATCCCACACGTTGAACGCGGGATCGAGGCCGCTGCACATGCCGGAGGTCAGTGAGACGGCACGGATGAGCAGCAGCATGTTCTCGGGCAGCTGGAGCGGGAGCGAGCGCACCATGTCGCCGAACTCCTCGGCGAAATCACGGAACTCGCGCGGATCGACCTTGCTCAACTCAGCGAACCCCATGCCGCCGAAACGGGCGAACAACGTGGTGAGCGCGCGCTCGAGCTCGGCCGTGTCGGCGGAAGGCAGCAGCACGCCGATCTCCTGCGCGGCGGCGACGAGGCCACGACTGTCTCGGCCGGCCACCGCGATCAGGAGTGTGCGCAATCCGTCGCGGAGGCTCGCGGGGATCTCGGCCATCATGCCGAAGTCGATGAACGTGAGGCGGAAACCGCGCCCCGTGCCGCCCTCGACCACCGGCGAAGGCGTGACGAAGATGTTGCCGGGGTGGGGGTCGGCATGCACGAAACTGTGCGTGAACACCTGATCGAACATGACCTCGGCGAACACCGCGGCGACCTCGGACGGATCGATTCCTGCGGCGCGGAGGGCCTCGATGTCGTTGATCTTGATGGCCGTGACGTCCGAGAGAGTCAGCACCCGACGGGTCGAGCGCTCCCAGACGATCTCCGGGGTGTCGACGCGGGGATCGTCGGCGAAGTTCTCGCGGAAGCGTTCCGCGCTCGCGGCCTCATGCAGGTAGTCGATCTCCTCGAGGCTGGTCGCGGCGAACTCCTCCACGAGCGCGGGCGCATCCACCCGGTCGGCGACGATGCGCACGCGCGTCAGCCAGCGCGCGACCCGGCGGAGCGCCGCGAGGTCGACCGCCACGATCTCGTCGATGCCGGGTCGCTGGACCTTGACCACGACCTCGCCGAGCCCGGTGTCTGCCGCATCGAGCGCCGACAGTCGGGCGCGATGCACCTGCCCGAGGGAAGCCGCCGCGACGGGGTTCTCATCGAACCAGGCATAGGCACGTTCGAGCGGGATCCCGAGCTCGGCTTCGGCGAGCGCACGGATCGCCGGCGTGGGCACGGGCGGAACCTCGTCCTGCAGCCCCTCGAGCTCCTTCGTGATCTCCGGCGGCAGCACGTCGAGGCGCGACGACATGAACTGTCCCACCTTGATCATGAGTCCGCCGAGTTCCACGGCGAGCACATGGAACCGACGAGCGAACGTCTGCATCCGCTGACCGCGTGTCCGCTCCGCGATTCGGCTCATGCCGAAGCGGGGCAGGACGAGTTCGAACCACCAGATCTTGAAGAACTCGCGACCGGCGAACGACAGGATGCGACGGTACCTGGCGCGGTGCACGCCGTGTGCCGCAGCATCCGTCATCGCGTGGTCCCTTCGCAGACCCCCACCCGATGCCGCACTGCGCGGTCAGTCCTGCGCGAGGATCGTGTACAGCTTACGGCGGGCCTCGTCGAGGACCTCGATCGTCTGCTGCACCTGCTCGGCGGACCCGCTGCGACCCACCTGGGCAGCCGCGGCGGCGAGGTCGACGCCCGCCTTCGGCAGCGCGTGGAAGCGGGCGTTGTCGCGCTGACCGTCCTTGCCGTTCGACGAGACCCAGGGGGCTGGGGTCTCCGAGCTCTCGACGGCGACCGCGCGGCCGGCTTCGGTGAGCGAGTAGGTCTTGCGGCCGTTCTGCTCCTCCGCCTCGATCAGCCCTTCGTCGGCGAGCAGCTGCAGCGTCGGGTACACGGAACCGGCGCTCGGCTTCCACGTGCCGCCGCTGCGCTCGGCGATCTCGTTGATGATCTGGTAACCGTGCATCGGCTTCTCGGCCAGCAGGGAGAGCACGGCAGTGCGGACGTCACCGCGGGCCATGCGCGAACCACCGGAGGGGCGGGACTCGAAGGACTTACGGAGCTGATCCATCGCCTCGAAGATCGCGGATGCCGGGCCACCGGAGCCGGCGCCGAAGCCGGGTCCGCCGAACAACCCGCCGGATCCGCCGCTGCTGCCGGAACCGCCGTTGCCGCTGAACGGGTTGGAGGGGAATGCGTTGCTCATGATGACCTCCTGCTGTAGGTGTGAACGATACTCAACGATATATCGTTAACCCTGGGCGTGGGGTGGGAGTCTTCGATCGTTCGACCCGTGGATGACTTCCACCTGTTGCGCACCACACGCCCGGCCGTTGCGCAAGCCCGGTGACGCACACAGGAAGACGTGGTTAGCTCTGGAAGTTGTCGACTTGGGGGAGTGAGACGTTTGTCACAGAGTGATCGACCGGAGATGAGCAGCAGCGACGCGGGCACCATCCGTGTGAGCGTGATCGTACCGGTGTGGCGACCTGGCCCCTCGTTCGACGATCTCATCGCGTCACTCGATCGCCAGAGTCTTGGCACTGCGTCGTTCGAAGTGCTTCTGTGCGACGACGGATCCGGCGAGCCCACCTCTGCTCGGCTGGCCGACATCGCCCGCGACCGCCCCCACGTACGCGTGCTGTCGCTGGCGCACTCCGGGTGGCCCGGCATGCCGCGCAACCACGGCGTCGATGCGGCTCGCGGGACGTACGTGCAGTTCGTCGATCAGGACGACTATCTGTTCGACCGTGCACTCGAGAAGCTGTGCGACTACGCCGACCTGCACTCCTCCGATGTGATCATCGGCAAGGAGGTGGGCATCGGCCGCCGCCTTCCGAGTCGGATCTTCAGCCACGACATCCCGGATGCGGTCCTCGGAACCGACCCGCTGCTCGAGATGCTGACACCGCACAAGATGTTCCGCACCTCTTTCCTTCGGGCCAACGGCATCCGCTTCCCCGAGGGCAAGGTGCGGCTGGAAGACCATCTCTTCGTGATGCAGGCGTACTTCGCGGCGTCGAGGATCTCGGTCCTGGCGAGCGAGCCGTGCTACGCCTGGGTGAAGGAGCCGGGCAGCGCAAGCTCTTCGCGCATCGACCCCGAGTCGTACTTCCCGCACCTCGAAACGGTGCTCGATCTCGTCGAAGCTCACACCGAGCCGGGAAAGCTGCGCGATCGTCTTCTGCGGCACTGGTTCCGAGGCAAGATCCTCAAGCGGCTCTCGGGCCGACAGATGGCCAGGTACCCCGACGACTACCGTGAACGCCTGCTCGATGTGGTCACGCCCCTGACGCAGGAGCATTTCGGACCCGGCGTCGATGCCGGCCTGGGATTCCCGCATCGGATCCGCGCCGCTCTGCTGCGCGCCGGGCGACGTGACGACCTGTTGGAGCTCGCACGGTTCGAATCCGAGATCACCTGTCGCGCCGTCGTGACGGAGGTGCACTGGTCTCGCGGTGGCGGTCTGCACTTCACGATCCGCGTGACCCTCACGAGGAACGGCCAGGACGCGTTCGTCTTCGAATCCACGGTCGAACAGTCGACGGACGCCGAGTCCGGATCCGCACGCCCCAAGAAGGTGACGCGACTCATCTCGCTCCCGGCCTCGACGACCGAGGGGCTCCCGGAGAACCTCGTGGTCGCCAACCGCGAGCTGCGCAACGACCGGGTTGACCTCTTCCTCCGCGACCGCGACACCGGTGCCGAGCGCCGTCTCGGAGGTCGACTTCCCCGCAAGCTCGACTCCGCCCGCGTGGCGATCGACCCCGTCAAGGTGTTCGGTCCCGACGACGACTCCCGCGGAGGCGCGCTGACCGTGAAGGTCCGACATGCGGGGTGGACTTTCGAGACCCCGCTCGAAGCCTCCCCTGCCGTGCTCGCCCGCGCCGGACGGTCGCCGCTCCTCGCGGGCCGCTCCTGCACCCTCGTGGCGACCGACCAGGGCACGGTCGAACTGCACCGCGAGTGGCCCGGCGGCCGGCTGAAGGACCTCGCCGGACGTGCTGTCCGCCGCGTGCGCGCCCTCACGAGGAAGAGCTGACTCGCAAGAGCTGACACGGACCGGCTGACGCCGCGCATCCGCACGCGCCCACCGCCGTCGACACACGCCCGCCGTGTCACTGGAGCGCCGCCCGCGCGACGGCGCGCATCGCGGGGGTGATCGAGCCGAACGCGCTCGGCGACGAGAGCGCACAGAGACTCTCGACCACTCGCTGCACCGCTGACACGTCGCCTGACCGAGGGGACCACTCGGAGAACCTTCCGTCGCCCGGCCCGTCCTCCACCGCAGCCTCACCGCGCGCGACGACGCCGGCCAGCTCGTCGAAGGTCGAGGCTGATCCATCGGCGACGGCCAGGAGGGCGAGGGTCACGGCACGCGGCCAGGCGCTGGGGAACAGCCTCTCTCCCCAGCGCCCGTACGCCGTCGATGATCCGTAGGAATGCCCGCACCTCACCGTCCGCCAGCCCGCGTCCGAGGTTCGTGACCACGACATGCCCGCGCAGCCTGCGCACCGCTTTGGTCCGACGTGCGAGCGACGCGAGAGCATCGGCAGGGTCGGGAAGGCCCGGCACCGCCGTGTCCGGCCAGTCGAGGGCGTCGACGGCATCGGTGACGATCGCGCGGGGCAGCCACCCATCGGTCGGATCCTGATCGACACCCTCGGGGCCGATCCGCGCGACGAGCATCCGGATGCCGGCCGTCGCCGACTCCGCGAACTCCGAGCCCGCCGGGGTCTCCTCGAAGGGCACCGGGTCGTTGAGCTCCGCGTCGTCGAGGTGCGCGAGGAGGGCGAGACGACGCACCGGGGAGAGCCCTTGGCACAATGCCGCCAGCGGTGAGAACGGACGGAGAGCATCGCCGCCGACCCCGCAAGCCGCAGGGTCGAGGCGCGGCTGCACCAGGCCGAACCGCTGGGCGAGCTCGAACCCCACATGCTCTGCGCGGAATGCAGGTCGCTGTGTCTGCCAGCTTCCCACCGGCGACGGGAGCACCGGGACGGACTCCGCGTCGACGACGGTGACCCGCGGGTCGCCCATCCGTGTCGCGTACGGCCCACTGATCACCACGTCGACCACATCGGCGACACCGGGGACCGACACCTGCTGCGTCGGGGCCCGCCAGGGACACAGGTCGATGTGCAGCGACCGACCCGCGTCCGCTTCGAGCTCGGGCGCTTCCGGATCGAGCCCGAGACTCAGCCGATAGGCCTCGATCAGCCAGTACGAGGGGGCATCCCGTGGCACACCGATGACGCGGGTGAGCTCGGGGCATCCTGAGACCGACATCTCGACATGAAGTGCCCACGTGACGTGGACGTGCTCGGAGAGTTCCATCCGCGCAACGCTAGGTCGTCCCCGGCATCACCCCAGGACTCGAAGCCACCGATTGTCGAGAACTCGATGAAGCCGTCTTCGGTGCAGAAGAGTTGCGAACACGAGCCGTCGGCGGGGCGCGAACTACCGGCGCGCGAGCAGCTCCTCGAGACGTGCGGCCTCCCCCTGCGCCATCGCGTATCCGTGCTCGGGCGCGGGGTAAGCGCCGCTGCGCACCTCCGATGCGTACGCCCCGACCCCCGCGATGGCGTCCGTCCGCAGCTCGGCATACCGCTTGACGAACCTGGCGGCCGACCCGTCGAAGAGTCCGAGCAGATCGTGGAAGACGAGCACCTGTCCGTCGGCCGCGCCACCCGCTCCGATACCGATCACGGGGACGTCCAGCAGCGGCATGAGCGCAGCCGTCACCTCGGACGGCACCGCCTCGACGACGATCATCGAGCACCCGGCATCCTGCAACGCGAGCGCATCCTCGATCACGGCCAGTGCGGCCTCGGCGGAGCGCCCCTGCGCACGGTAGCCCCCGAGCGCGGTGGCGGTCTGCGGCGTGAGCCCGACGTGCCCGACGACCGGGACGCCCGCCTGCACGAGCGCCCTGGCGCGCTGGACCGTCGTCCCGCCGCGCTCGATCTTCACGAGGTCGCAGCCGGCTTCCTTGATGAAGCGCTGCGCGGTCGCGATGGCGAGCTCGTCCGAGGCCTCGTACGAGCCGAAGGGCAGGTCACCGACGAGGAGAGGCACTGTGAGCCCCCGCCGCACCGCCTTGGTCAGCATCAGCATCTCGTCGAGCGTGACCGGCACCGTGCTGTCGTAGCCCAGGACGGTCATCGCGGCCGAGTCGCCGACGAGCACCACGTCGACGCCGGCGGCCTCGACGATCTGTGCGCCCGGGTGGTCGTACGCGGTGACCATGACGATGGGCTCACCGGCCGCCTTCTTCGCTCCGAGGGCGGCGAGGGTGACCTGGGTGCGGGGAGCGGCATGAGCGCTCATGCGCTGACCTCCGTATCGGTTGTCGCCGAGGCATCGGCGACATGCAGGACGTGGTTGTCGATCAGGCGGGCCGCCCCGATGTGTGCGGCGACCGCGAGCAGGGCGTCACGATCGACGCGGGCGAGGGGGCGCAGCGTCTCGGCATCTCGGAGCTCGAGATACTCGGGGTCGATCCCGGCATCGGCGAGCACTCGTCTCGCCGTGGAGAGGATGCTCCCCGCGTTCGGATCACCCGCCTCGAACACCGCAGCCCCGGCATCGAGCGCCCGGTTCAGAGCGGAGGCCTGCACGCGGGCCTCCGCGTCGAGGTAGACGTTCCTGGAGCTCATGGCGAGGCCGTCCGCTTCCCGCACGATCGGACAGGCGACGATCCGCACGTCGAGGTCGAGGTCCCGCACGACCCGGCGGACGACGAGCACCTGCTGCGCATCCTTCTGCCCGAAGTACGCGGCGTCCGGTCGGACGATCCCGAACAGCTTGGCGACGACCGTGGCCACGCCGTCGAAGTGGTGCACTCCACGAATCGCGTCATCGAGCACGTCGGTGAGACCGGCGACGTGGATGTTCGTCGCGAACCCGTCGGGGTAGATCTCGGACGCGGTGGGAGCGAAGAGGATGTCGACGCCCGCGGCCTCCGCGAGTCCGGCGTCGCGGGCCTCGTCGCGCGGATACGCGCTGAGGTCTTCGTTGGCGCCGAACTGGGTCGGGTTGACGAACAGCGACACGACGACGAGGTCGGACGCCTCGCGCGCGGCACGCATGAGGGAGAGATGGCCATCGTGGAAAGCACCCATTGTGGGCACGAGGCCGATGGTCCCACCCGCGGCTCTGGCTTCTCGGATCGCGGCGCGGACCTCGCGGATCGTGCGGAGGATTCTCATGCCGGGGGCTCCTCGAGTGCGGTGGCGGATGCGGTGGCGGTGGGTCGGGCAGCGACCTCGCGCGTGGCTGCGGCGAGCGCGTCGAACAGGTCGTCGAGCTCCAGCCCTTCGGCGACAGCACGCTGGCGTGCGACCGTCTCCTCGTCGCCGCGGGCGATGGGCCCGGTCAGCACAGCGGCAGCGCCGTCCTTCGCCCAGTTCTCGACCGTCTGACGTACGAGCGGAGCCAGGAGCGACCGGGCGACGTCGCGAGGAATCCCCGCATTCGAAGCCAGGTCCTCCGCCGCGTCGAGCACGGTGAGGACGAAGTTCGAGGCGGACGACGCGGCCGCGTGATAGCTCGCACGGTGTGCGTCGTCGACCTCGAACGGGCGTGCACCGAGAGCGAGGGCGAGCTGCTCCGCGACCTCACGAGCTGCGGGCGTACGACCGGCGATCGCGGCACCGATGCCGCGGAACACCTCGGCGGGCTCGTCGCCGGTGAAGGTCTGCAGCGGATGGAGGCTGAAATCCACATCGGTGAGCGCCGTCGCGCCGGATACATGTCCGAGGAAGCGCGCATGGGGCCGGGCGATGGCCGCAACCTCGGCGATGGCCGCGTCCGGAACGCTGAGGAGGACGACATCCACATCCGGAATCCGCTCGTCCCGCCCGAGGGGTCCGACGACGCCGAGCTCCGCTGCCCGCAGAGCCCGCGCGAGTACGCCTCCGAGACGGCCGGCGCCGACGATGGCGATGGTCGTCCCTGGTGCGAGAGAGGCGGATGTGTGCATGTCGATTGCCGGGCCGGGTCACGCGGCGCGGGTGCCAGAAGTATCCGCCCGGCACCGCATACGATCCAAATCAGAGAGCAGAGTGCGTACGTGAGAACCACATACATATGACATTCTGGTTACTCTTGTCGACTTTTGCGTGTCTATTCGCTCTCCGGCGGAATTGACGAACCCCTGAGGTGCGAGGACGCACCCCAGGGGCCTCCCGCCCGCCGAGCTCAGTCGCGCGGCCAGACCACGACGATCCCCGCTCCGATGACGGCGAGCGCCGCCGCGCCGAGGAAGAGCCAGGAGAATCCACCGGTGAGGGCAGTCGCCTCGGAGGCTCCCTCCGCGGACAGCGCCGCGGTGCGCAGACCGGCGACGGTCCCGAGAACGGCGAGTCCGACCGCGCCACCGATCTGCTGACTCGTGTTGATCAGACCCCCGGCGAGACCCGATTCCCCGCCGTCGACGCCGTCCACCGCGAGCTGGGTCGTCGCCACGACAGCCCCGCCGAGACCGACTCCGACCAGGATCGTCGGCCCGAGCAGCTGCGCGAGGAACGTGGCATCGGACGGCGCGGCTGCGAGCCAGGCGAGCCCTCCGGCCAGGACGAGCAGAGAGCCGATCAGGACCGGGCGGGTGCCGACGCGCGCGATGAGGGCGGGTGCACCACCCGCGACGAGCACGAGGACACCCGCGAGCGGCAGCTGCGACAGGCCGGCAGCGAGCGCGTCGTAGTGGAGCACGGCCTGCATGTAGACGGAGAGAGCGAAGAAGAGCGCCACCATCGCCGCCCCGCCGAGCAGCATCACGATGTTCCCGAGCGCCAGGTTGCGGTTGCGGAAGACCGCCAGCGGCACCAGGGGCTCTGCAGCGCGCCGCTCGATCAGGACGAACGCGACACCCAGCGCGAGCGCCGCTGCGAACAGGATCATCGGCAGCGGGTTCACGAATCCGAGCTGCTCGACAGCACTGAGGGCGCCGACCAGAGCCACCAGAGCCGACGTGACGGCGACGGCACCGGCCGCATCCAGACGCCCGGGGGTGCGGGCGCCGTCGCCGGTGATGAGCAACGGGATCGCGATCAGCACGAGCGCGCCCACAGGGACGTTGACGAAGAACACCCACTGCCAGCCGAGGGTGGCCGTGAGAACACCGCCGAGCAGGACTCCGGCCGCCGACCCGATCCCGGCGACGGCTCCCCATACGCCGAGGGCCTTCGTGCGCTCCTTGTCGTCAGGGAAGAGATGGGTGAGCAGCGCGAGCGCCGCGGGGGCGAGGAGCGCGGCCGAAGCACCCTGGAGAGCCCTCGCGCCGAGGAGCATCTCGCTCGACATGGAGAGGCCGGCGAGCGCGGAGGCCGCGACGAAGCCGCCCGTGCCGATCAGGAACACGCGGCGGTGTCCGTAACGGTCGGCGAGACGTCCGCCGAGGAGGAGGAGTCCGCCGAAGGCCAGCACATAGGCGGTGATCACCCAGGCGAGGGCGGCCGTGCTCATGCGGAGGTGGGCACCGAGCACGGGGAGGGCGATGTTCACGATCGAGGCGTCGAGCACGACGAGGAACTGCGCGAGGGCGAGCACGCTGAGTGCGAGCCAACGCCTGGAGCTGCGCGGCGCGGCGGTGGCTCGTGTCGCGGTGGCGGTGGGAGAGGTCATGGGAGGCTCCTGTTCTTGTTCGGTGGTTGATTCGGTTCGGCGATGCGGATGAGTGACCGCTCACTCACTCTTGACGGCAAGCGAAAGCGCCCTCTCTAGGGACCGACGTCAGTCGGGGTGGGTGATCCCCTTGGTCAGCAGGGCGACCCAATCCCCCGGGCGCCCGTCGAGCTGCGTGGTGACGATCAGGTGGCAGAGCTGCCCGTAGGCGATGAACCGCTGCACGGCGCCATCCTCGGCGCGAGAGCGCTGTCGGGCGAAGACGGTGATGCGCTCCAGCCCTGCGCGAAGCGCCTCGCCGATGGCCGGGATCTCCGCCACCGACTGCGCATGCACCTGCAGCATGAGCAGCTTCCGGTCGGAGATCAGGTGCGCGTAGGCATCCCCCATCGCGTCGAGCAGACCCTCGGGCGAGGTGTCGTCCGCGGCATCCGCGCCTTCTTCGAGGGCGACGAGGATCGCATCGAAGCAGGCTTCCAGGGCGACGACGAACAGCGCCTCCTTACCCGAGTAGAGCTTGAAGACGTAGGCCGGCGAGATCTTGGCCTCGCGTGCGACATCGGCGACGGTCGTGCCGTGATACCCGCCTCGAGCGAAGGCCGCCAGTGCCGCCGCGGCGACGACGGGCTTGCGGGCGTCTGCCGTGGAGAGGATCGAGCTGCGGGTCGTGGACATATGAGTGACTGTACACTCACTCTCTCGAGTCGGCAAGAGCCCTCCGGTCCGAGGCAGAGTCAGTCGCGCAGCACCGAGTCCAGCAGCCCAGGGAACAGGGCGTCGAGGTCGTCACGCCGCAGCGTGAGCATCCGCCGGCGCCCGTTCGGCTCGTTGCGGATGACACCCGCTTCGCGCAGCACCTTCATGAAGTGCGACTTGGTCGACTTCGGGAGGTTGGGGTCGGTGGCATGACAGGCGGCCATGTCGAGAGGGCCGTCCGCGAGCTGTCGCGTGATGGCGAGACGCTCGGGGTCGCTGAGCGCGAAGAGCACGTCGGTGAGCTGGATCTCGGAGCGCTCCGGGTGAGGAAGGTCGCCAGGCATGGTTCGATAATAGTTGAACAATTGGCGAAACGCGCGTACGCTCCGATAGTTCGATGATTCTCGAACCGAACGAGGAGACGCCATGACCACCACTGAGCCGATCGTCGCCGTCCCCCTATCGACGACCACCCTGCCGACGACCACCCCGCAGACGCGCGCCCGCTTCGGGTTCGTGCTGGCGATCATCGCGCAGATCCTGATGATGGTCGGTGCGAGCGCGCCGTCGCCGTTCTATCCGGTGCTGGCGCAGCAGATCGGTTTCGCCCCCGTCGTGATCAGTGCCGTGTTCGCGGTCTACGCGGTGGCGCTGCTGCTCACGCTCCTCACCGCCGGTTCCCTGTCGGACCATGTCGGACGCCGACCCGTCGTGATCGCGGGGTTCTTACTGCTCGCCGGAAGCATGTTCCTGTTCTGGCATGCGGATGCCGTGGCGACGCTGTTCCTCGCGCGCATCCTGCAGGGCATCGCGAGCGGCCTGCTCATCTCGGCCCTCTCGGCCACGGTGCTCGACTTCGCGCCGGGCGGCCGCGCGGGTACCGCCGCGCTGTGGAATGCACTCAGCCCGGGAATCGGTCTCGCACTCGGAGCCCTCGCTTCCGGAGTGATGCTCGACGTCAGCGGTGAGGCCCTGCTCGATGTCTTCGCGCCGCTGAGCACGGCGTACATCGTGCTCGCGGCGCTGTTCTTCCTCGTTCCGGAGACCGCACCGCGCAAGCCGGGCGTCTGGGCGTCACTGAGCTTCCGGCTGTCGATCCCGACCGCGATCAGGGCCGACTTCTGGCGGGGCGCTCCGGCGGTCATCGCGGGGTGGGCCACGGGTGGACTGTTCCTGTCGCTCGGAGCCAACATCGTCCGAGGCGAGCTCGGCGGCGAGGCGCATGTCTGGCAGGGGCTCGGTGTGGTGCTGCTCGCCGGCGTCGGAGCCCTGACCGCGTTCACTCTCCGGAAGCTCGCTGCACGGTCGATGGTGCTGTTCGGCACGGCGGCCCTGGCGACCGGAACCCTGCTGTCGCTCATAGCCCTCGGCATCGGATCACTGCCGTTCTACCTCGTCGCGGCCGCCGTGACCGGTATGGGGTTCGGCACCGCGTTCTCGGGAGTCGTCGCCTCGCTGGCCCCGCGGATCCCGGCGACCCAGCGCGCCGACACCTTCGCCGTGATCTACCTGCTGGCGTATCTGGCCTTCGGCGTACCGGCCGTCATCGCGGGTGCGCTGGTCGGAGTCGTCGGCTTGGAGGCGGTGTGCGTGGGCTACGGGATCGTCGTCATCGCACTGGCAGGTATCGCGTTCACGCTGCGTATGCGCCGCACGGCATAGAAGCGGAGGAGCGCGTCAGCGCACGACGAGCTCGGGCGTGATCAGCGCGTGCGCAGAGCCGGCCTGAAGGGTGCGCGGGGCGACGATCTCCCCCGTCGGGCCCATGAGGAGTTCGAGGACGGCCGTCGCCACATCCTCGGGCCGTTGCTCGACACTCGAGAAGCCCAGAGCCTCGGCCGTCGGCGTGTTGTCGAAGCCGATCACGGGAAGCGAGAGTCCGGCAGCGGCGACAGCCAGCAGCGCACCGACCGCGAGTGAGTCGCTGGCGCAGACGAGAGCGTCGGGCACATGCCCCGCGGCGAGCGCCGCGTCGACACAGGCACGCCCGAGGGGAACCCCCTCCTCCGCGGTGAGCCGTTCGCCCTGCGCTCCGGCCGCAGTCATGGCCTCGCGCCAGCCGCGCTCACGGTCGTCGCCGGTTCCCGAGCCCGTCGGCCATCCGAGGAACGCCACCCGTCGACCGTGAGTCAGTGCGTGCTCGGTCGCCGCCCGTGTTCCCGCGGCGCCGTCGACGTCGACCCAGAGGTGGCGCGGATCGGCGATATCGTCTTCACCCCACGGTCGGCCGAACGAGATGAAGGGCAGTCCGTCCTGGTCGAGGCTGCGCACGCGCGGATCGTCGCGCGAGGTGCCGGTGATGATCGCGGCGTCGATTTCCGACCCCTCCCACAGCTCCGACAGCCGCTGGATCTCCTCTTCCCGCGTACGTGCGGCGTAGACGAGCATGCGCATGCCGCGCTCGCTCGCCCGCTCGGTGACGGCGTGCACGAAACGGTCGAGCACGACACCCGAGATGCCGCCGAGATACGGATCGAGACGGATCCCGATGGTCGAACTGCGTCGCAGCCGCAGTCGTCGGGCGGCCGCATGGCGGCGATAGCCGAGGTCGTGGATCGCCGTGAGGACGCGCTCCCTGGTCGCCGGGCGGACGATGTCCGGGGTGTTGAGCACGTTCGAGACGGTCTGCCGCGAGACGCCAGCGCGCTCGGCGACGTCTTCGACGGTCGGCGCCTTCGCCATCGCACCTCCTCATCCGTGTCCGGGTTGACACTTCCCGCGACTCCCGCTTAGCCTATTCCACGCAGAGTTTGATCGTTCAAATTTCTGCGTCGATCCCGCACGGTCCTCCCGAGACCGTCGCCAGAGATTCATCGAACCCGCAGTGACTCATCAAAGGAGAGAGACCATGACACGGCACACCACTCGCGCAGTCCTCGGCACCGGGGCGGTGCTGCTCACGAGCGCGCTCGTGCTCACCGGCTGCGGCTCCGGTTTCGCCGGAGACGACACCAAGGCCGACGGCGAGGGGCTCACCTCCTCCGACGACGCGCTCACGGTGCTGATCGGCTCCTCCGGCGACGCCGAGACCGCGGCCGTGCAGTCGGCTGTCGACGCGTGGTCGGCCGAGTCCGGTACGAAGGTGAAGCTGCAGACCGCGAGCAACCTCGACCAGGAGCTGTCGCAGGGCTTCGCCGCCGGCGACCCCGCCGACCTGTTCTACCTCTCCACCGACCAGGCCTCCGGCTACGCCGCCAACGGATCGCTCAAGGCCTACGGCGACCAGCTCTCCAACAAGGACGACTTCTACCCGTCGCTCGTCGAGAACTTCACGGTCGACGGCACGTTCTACTGCGCGCCCAAGGACTTCTCGACGCTCTCACTCATCATCAACACGCAGATGTGGACCGACGCCGGCCTCACCGACGCCGACCTCCCGAAGACCTGGGACGACCTCTCCGCCGTGGCGCAGAAGCTCACGACCGCCGATCACGTGGGCCTGGCCTTCGGCGCCGAGTACCAGCGCGTCGGCGTCTTCATGGCCCAGGCCGGTGGCGGTCTCGTCGACGACGGCACGGTCATCGCCGACGACGCCGCCAACGTCGAGGCCCTCGACTACGTGAAGTCGCACCTGGTCGACGGCACCTTCGCCTACGCCAAGGACGTCGGGGCCGGCTGGGGCGGCGAGGCCCTGGGCAAGCAGTCCGCCGCGATGGTCATCGAGGGCAACTGGATCACCGGAGCGCTGTCGAACGACTACAGCAGCCTCGAGTACACGGTCGCCGAGCTCCCCGAGGGCGCGGGCGGCAAGGGCACGCTGCAGTTCACGAACTGCTGGGGCATGGCTGCCGACAGCCCGAACCAGCAGGCCGCCCTCGAACTGGTCGAGTACCTGACGAGCGCCGACAGCCAGCTGGCGTTCTCGAAGGCGTTCGGCCCGATGCCGTCGATCAAGTCGGCCGCCGACGAGTGGACCGCCGCGAACCCCGAGCTCGCCCCGTTCCTCGCCGGTGCGGATTATGCCCAGTTCCCCCCGAACCAGGCCGGCACCGCCGACGTGATCGCCGACTTCAACTCGCAGCTCGAGTCGCTGAAGACAGCCGACCCGAAGACGATCCTCGACTCCGTGCAGTCGAACCTCGAAGCGGTCGTCGAGTAACCATGGCGGTCAAGGCAGCGTCTCGCCGCGGTGGGGCCTCCGGGCTCCGCCGCGGCGAGGCGGCAGCCGGATGGCTGTTCACGGCGCCGGTGATCGTGATCCTCGGTGTCTTCCTCCTCATCCCGGTGCTCATGGCGCTGTGGGTGAGCGTCTCCGACTGGGGCGGCCGCGGCAGCCCCCTCTCCGGATCGGTCTCGTTCGTCGGCGCCGACAACTTCTCGGCCGTCCTCACCGACGGCGGTCTCGCGACCAAGGACTTCGGCACCGCACTGCGCAACAACGCCTGGTACGTGCTGCTCGTGGTCCCGCTGCAGACCGCGCTCGCCCTGTTCCTCGCGATCCTCGTCAACCGCGCCATGCTCCGCGGCCGCGGCTTCTTCCGCACCGCCTACTACTTCCCCTCCGTGACCAGCACCGTCGCGATCACGGTGCTGTGGATGTTCCTCTTCACCTCCAGCG
Organism: Microbacterium sp. CCH5-D1; assembly: GCF_001557335.1. Taxonomy (NCBI): domain Bacteria; kingdom Bacillati; phylum Actinomycetota; class Actinomycetes; order Micrococcales; family Microbacteriaceae; genus Microbacterium; species Microbacterium sp. CCH5-D1. The sequence continues at coordinate 8,231 of NZ_LSJW01000173.1, read as the reverse complement.
GCGCCGTCAACGACGTGCTCTCCTGGTTCGGCATCAACGGGCCCAACTGGTTCAACGATCCGCGCGGCATCCTGCATCTGGCACTCGGCACGGTCGGCATCGATGCCGGTCCCGCGGCGCTCACCCAGGGCGGCACACTCGGAGTGTCGTGGTGGGAGTGGCTCGCCGGTCCGTCCGTCGCGATGAGCGCGTACATCCTGATGGCCATCTTCACGACCTCCGGCACGTTCATGCTCATCTTCCTCGCCGGTCTGCAGAACCTCGGCGCCGACGTCGATGAAGCGGCCATGATGGACGGCGCGAACGGCTGGCAGCGCTTCTGGCGCATCACGCTCCCGCAGCTGCGCCCGACCCTGTTCACCGTGCTGACCCTCGGCCTCATCGGCTGCTGGCAGGTGTTCGACCAGATCTACACGGGCACGCGGGGTGCGCCGAGCAAGACGACGCTCACCCCCGCCTACCTCTCGTACCAGACCGCGTTCCAGAACCAGGAGTGGGGGCAGGGTGCGGCGATCGCGTTCATCCTGTTCGTCATCATCGTGATCTTCACGCTCCTGCAGCGCTGGGTGCTGCGCGACCGGCCGGTGTCGAAGCGTCGCATCCGCGCGTACCAGTCGTCGAAGGGAGCATCGTCATGAGACGGCTCTCGTCGAAGCAGCTGACCTGGCAGATCGCCCTCTACGCGCTGTTGATCATCCTCGCGATCATCTACATCTACCCGTTCCTGATCCAGGTCGCGACGAGCTTCAAGACCGATGAGGATGCCGCGTCCAGCGGGATCACGCTGATCCCCGACGTCTGGACGTTCGCCGCGTACGAGCGCCTGTTCCGCAACTCCGACTTCCCGTCGTGGTTCGTGAACAGCGCGATCGTGACGATCTTCGTCACCGCGGGCCGGGTGTTCTTCAACTCGCTCGCCGGGTACGCACTCGCCCGACTGCGCTTCCGTGGACGCGGTGTCGTCTTCGCGGCACTCGTGGCGGTGATGTCGGTTCCCACCGTGGTGCTGCTCATCCCCAAGTTCCTCGTGATCAACCAGCTCGGCATCTTCAACTCCTACGCCGGGATGATCCTGCCGCTGCTCGTCGATGCGGCAGGGGTGTTCATCATGAAGAACTTCTTCGAGTCCATCCCCGAGTCGGTCGAGGAGCAGGCGCGCATCGACGGCGCCGGCACGTTCCGACTGTTCTGGTCGGTGGTGCTGCCGATGGCGACGCCCGCGCTCGTGACGATCGTGATCCTGTCGTTCCAGGGTTCCTGGAACGAGCTCAGCCACTTCATCGTGTCGACCAACGACCCTGCCCTGACCACCCTGACCAAGGGCGTCGCGTCCCTCGCCAGCGGTGGACTCAGCCAGGGCACCCAGTATCCGCTCAAGCTGGCGGCCGCGCTCATCATGACGATCCCCGTCGCCGTGATGTTCTTCGTCTTCCAGCGCCGCATCATGAACTCCACAGAAGGAGCCGTCAAGGAATGACCCCCACCCCGCCCCTCCAGCCGCTGCTGGACGACGCCGTGATCATGCTCGAGGCGCCTACCCAGGCCTGGTCAGACGACATCGGCCGCATGGGTACCGCACCGATCCACGGGATCTACCACGGCGACGTCCGGCACATCCGGAGCATCGAGATCACCGTCGACGGCACCGCGCTCGAGTCCATCGGGTGCGTGTCGGCGGTGCCGCAGCAGACGGTGCTGACCGACCTGCTGCGCGGGCTCGACGACGAATCGGCCGACCCGAAGGTGCGGATGGACCGCGATCGCCGGGTCGCCGCCGGTGCGTTCTCGGAGCGGATCACGATCACCTCCCACCTCGACGCACCGGTCGCCACAGCGGTGACAGTGCGGGTGCTCCCGGACTTCGCGCCGATGCAGGAGGTCAAGGCGGGGCTGGGTACCGAGGCGACGTGGAGCTGGGACGGATCCATCTGCCGTGCAGGCGAGGCGTCGTTCACGCTCACCGCTCCCGAAGCCGCGGTGACGCAGGACGGGGAGGCCCTGGTGCTGCGGTGGGATGCGGTGGTGCCGCCACGCGGATCCGTCGCCCTCGGCTGGGCGGTCGACCTCGACGACCCGACGCTCGTCGTCACCGCTGCCCGTCCGTCGCGGGCTCCGCAGCCCGCCGTCCCCGCGGATTCGCGCGCTGCCCGCTGGATGGCGCAGGCGACCGCCGACCTCTCTGCGCTCCGCCTCGCGCTGCCCGACCATCCGGACGACGCGTTCTACGCCGCAGGAGCCCCCTGGTTCTTCACTCTCTTCGGTCGGGACTCGCTCTGGGCAGCCCGCCTCGCCCTCGCGGTCGACCCCGACATGGCGGCCTCGACGCTGCGGGTGCTGGCCCGGCTCCAGGGCACCGGGCACGACGCCTCGACGGCCGAGGCTCCGGGCAAGGTCGCGCATGAGCTGCGCAGCGGCGCCCTGTCGTTGCCGAACGAGGGCGTGCACCTGCCGCCGCTCTACTACGGCACGGTGGATGCGACCCCGCTCTGGATCTGTCTGCTCGCCGACGCCCACGCCGAGGGCATGCCCGAGCGAGAGGTGCGGGCACTGCTCCCGGCACTTCGCGCCGCGTTGACCTGGATGACGGTGCACGGCGACGCCTCGGGCAGCGGCTTCATCGACTACGCGGACGAGTCGGGCCACGGACTCGCGAACCAGGGCTGGAAGGACTCCGGCGACTCGATCCAGTGGCGCGACGGGCGCTTGGCCGAGGGCCCCATCGCGCTCAGCGAGGTGCAGGGCTATGCGTACGAGGCTGCTGTGCGCGGTGCGGATCTGCTCGACACGTTCGGCGAACCCGGCGGCGCTGAGCTGCGGGCGTGGGCTGCCGACCTGCGCGAACGCTTCCGCGCTGCGTACTGGATCACCACGCCAGAGGGCCGCTACCCCGCGATCGCCCTCGACGCGCACGGCGCCCCGGTCGACACCCTCACCAGCAACATCGGACACCTGATCGGCACCGGCATCCTCGACCCCGAGGAGGAGCGGGCCTGCGCCGCGCTGCTGACCGCGCCGAGCATGTCGAGCGGCTACGGCATCCGCACCATGTCGACCGACGCTGCCGGATACTGGCCGCTCAGCTATCACGGTGGCAGCGTGTGGGCGCACGACACCGCGATCGCCGTGCACGGCATGATCCGCGCCGGGCTCGATGCCGAAGCACGCGTGGTCGCCGCGCAGTTGCTCGACCTGGCGGAGGGGTTCGACTACCGCGTGCCCGAGTTGCACGCAGGTGATGCGCGCGTGCCCGGGGGCGCGCCCCTTCCCTATCCCGCCGCGTGCCGCCCGCAAGCGTGGTCGGCGGCCGCAGCCGTCGTCGTGACGCAGGCCCTGGGCTGACCCGGACGGATCGGACGCGCGATCGGGCGAGCACCTTCGGGCCTCAGCCGATCGCTCGTCCGTCCTTCCAGACGGTGTCGACGAGCGGAACGCCCGGCCGATAGGCGAGGTGGATGCGGGTCGGCGCCTTCAGCAGCACGAGGTCGGCTCTGGCCCCGGGCGCGATCACGCCGACGTCTTCGCGGCGCAGTGCCTTCGCCCCGCCCGCCGTCGCGGCCCACACGGCCTCGGCCGGGGTCATCCCCATGTCGCGCACGGCCACGGCGATGCAGAACGGCATCGACGAGGTGAAGCTCGACCCCGGGTTGGTGTCGCAGGCCAGCGCCACGGTCACTCCGGCGTCGATCAGGCGTCGGGCGTTCGGATACGGCTGCCGCGTCGAGAACTCCACCCCCGGCAGCAGGGTGAGCACGGTGTCGGAGCCGGCGAGCGCGTCGATGTCGGCGTCCGTCAGATAGGTGCCGTGGTCGATCGAGGCCGCACCGAGCTCGACGGCCAGACGCACGCCCTCTCCTGGACCGAGCTGGCTCGCATGCACGCGGGGGGCGAGTCCGCGCGCGATGCCGGCTTCCAGCACCCGTCGCGACTGCGCGACCGTGAAGGCGCCCGTCTCGCAGAACACGTCGATCCAGGTGGCGTGCGGGGCGCATGCTTCGAGCATGGGCCCGGTCACCAGGTCGACGTACTCGTCCGAGCGGTCGGCGTACTCGGCGGGCACGACGTGTGCGCCGAGGAAGGTCACCTCGGGCGTCACCTCTGCCGCCAGGCGCACCAGGCGCTCCTCGTCGGCGACGCTCAGGCCGTAGCCGCTCTTGATCTCGACGGTCGTCGTGCCTTGCGCGAGCATCTCGTCGAGGAAGCCGCGCAGTCGCGCGCGCAGCTCGTCGTCGCTCGCGGCGCGGGTGGCCGCGACGGTCGAGCGGATGCCGCCGGCCGCGTACTTCTGCCCCGCCATGCGCGCCTCGAACTCGGCGGCGCGGTCGCCCCCGAAGACGAGGTGACTGTGGCTGTCGACGAATCCGGGAATCATCGCGCGCCCGGCGGCGTCCACGACCTCGTCGGCTTCCGGTGCCTCTGCCGCGGCACCCACCCAGGCGATCCGCTCGCCCTCGATCAGCACCGCTGCGTCGGCCAGCGTCCCGGTGCGGTCATCAGCCGTCGCGACGTTCGTCGTCAGTTCCGCGATGTTCGTGATGAGCGTCGACATGTCCCCACCCTCTCAGAGCATCGGCACGTTCAGGCCGCGCTCGCGGGCGACGTCGCGCGCGTGCTCGTAGCCGGCGTCGACGTGGCGCATCACACCGGTGCCGGGGTCGTTCGTCAGCACGCGCTCCAGCTTCTGGGCGGCGAGGTCAGAACCGTCGGCCACCGTCACCTGACCAGCGTGGATCGAGCGGCCGATGCCGACGCCGCCGCCGTGGTGCAGCGACACCCAGGAGGCACCGGACGCCGTGTTGAGCAGGGCGTTCAGCAGGGGCCAGTCGGCGATGGCGTCGGAGCCGTCCTTCATCGCCTCGGTCTCGCGGTAGGGCGAGGCGACCGAGCCGGAGTCGAGGTGATCGCGACCGATCACGATAGGAGCCGAGAGCTCGCCCGAGGCGACCATCTCGTTGAACTTGAGTCCGGCGAGGTGGCGCTCCTTGTAGCCGAGCCAGCAGATGCGGGCGGGAAGCCCTTCGAAGTGCACCTTCTCCCCGGCTTTCTCGAGCCAGCGGTGCAGGGCGGCGTCTTCGGGGAAGAGTTCGGCGATCGCCCGGTCGGTCTTGTAGATGTCTTCCGGGTCACCCGAGAGCGCAGCCCAGCGGAACGGCCCTCGTCCCTCCTCGAACTGCGGGCGGATGTAGGCCGGCACGAATCCAGGGAACTCGAATGCCCGGTCGAACCCGCCCAGCTGCGCTTCGGCGCGGATCGAGTTGCCGTAGTCGAACACCGCGGCGCCCGCGTCCTGGAACGCGACCATCGCCTCCACGTGCGCTGCCATCGATGCGCGGGAGCGGCGGGTGAAGTCCTCCGGGTCGCGCTCGGCCTCGGCCTTCCAGTCCGCCACCGAGGTGCCGAGCGGGAGGTAGGCGAGCGGGTCGTGGGCGCTGGTCTGGTCGGTCACGATGTCGATCGGCACCCCGCGGCGCAGCAGCTCGGGGAACGCCTCGGCCGCGTTGCCGACGACACCGACCGAGAGGGCCTCTCCGGCGTCCTTGGCGGCGACCACGCGGGCGACGGCCGCGTCGAGATCGGTCGTGTACTCGTCGAGGTAGCCGTGTTCCACGCGGCGGGCGAGGCGCGACTCGTCGACGTCGACGATCAGAACCGCCCCGTCGTTCAGGGTCACCGCGAGCGGCTGAGCGCCGCCCATTCCCCCGGCGCCGCCGGTGAGGGTCAGGGTGCCGCGCAGCGAGTCGCGGCCGAGCGAGCGGGCCACGGCGGCGAAGGTCTCGTACGTGCCCTGCAGGATGCCCTGCGTGCCGATGTAGATCCACGAGCCGGCGGTCATCTGCCCGTACATGATGAGTCCCAGCTCTTCGAGCTTGCGGAACTCGGGCCACGTCGCCCAGTCGCCGACCAGGTTCGAGTTGGCGATGAGCACGCGCGGGGCCCACTCGTGTGTGCGGAACACGCCGACCGGCTTGCCCGACTGCACGAGCAGGGTCTCGTCCGGTTCGAGCTCGTCGAGGGTGCGCACGATCGCGTCGTAGGCCTCCCAGCTGCGGGCGGCCTTGCCCGTGCCGCCGTAGACGACCAGGTCTTCCGGGTGCTCGGCGACCTCGGGGTCGAGGTTGTTCATGAGCATGCGCTTGGCGGCTTCGGCGCCCCAGCTCTTCGCGGTGCGCTGGTTGCCACGGGCAGCGCGGACGACTCGCGATCCGGAAGCGGTGCTTTCTGATGAGACGTTCTCAGCCATGAGTGTGCTCCTTTGCGATGCGGGCGACGTCGCCCGACTGGACGAGGGCGGTGACGGCTTCCATGTCCGGGGACAGGAAGCGGTCGGGTCCAGGACCTGCGGCGACGGTGCGGACCAGGTCACGAACGGCTCCGGTCGCGGGCCCCGCCTGCAACGGCGCGCGCAGATCGAGGGCGCGGGCGCCGGTGAGGATCTCGATGGCGAGCACGCGTCCGAGGCCGTCGATCGCGCGGCGCAGCTTGCGGGCGGCGGCCCATCCCATCGACACGTGGTCCTCCTGCATGGCGGACGACGGGATCGAGTCGACCGAGGCGGGGACGGCGAGACGCTTGAGCTCGGAGACGATTCCGGCTGCCGCGTACTGCGCGATCATGAGGCCGGAGTCGACGCCGACCTCGTCCGCGAGGAACGGCGGGAGTCCGTGGCTGCGGGCCGGGTCGAGTGCGCGGTCGGTGCGACGCTCGGAGACCGAGGCGACGTCGGCGACCGAGATCGCGAGGAAGTCGAGCACAGCGGCGACCGGAGCCCCGTGGAAGTTGCCGTTCGACTCGATGCGCCCGTCGAAGGTGATGACGGGGTTGTCAATCACGCTGGCGAGCTCGCGTCCGGCGATCAGCGTCGCGTGGGCGAGGGTGTCGCGGGCGGCGCCGTGCACCTGGGGCGAGCAGCGCAGCGAGTAGGCGTCCTGCACGCGGCCGTCATCGGGGCTCTTGTGGCTCGCGACCATGGGGGAGTCGCCGAGGAAGGCGCGGAGATTGGCCGCGGACTCGGCCTGGCCCGTCTGTGCGCGGAGGGCCATCAGGTCGGCGGCGAACACGGCGTCGGTGCCGAGCTGCGACTCGACCGACATGGCCGCGGCGATGTCGGCGGTGAGCAGGAGCGTCTCGAGGTCGTGCAGGGCGAGCACCAGCATGCCCAGCATGCCGTCGGTGCCGTTGATGAGCGCGAGCCCCTCCTTCTCGACGAGGGTGAGCGGCTCGATGCCCGCGGCAGCCAGGGCGTCGGCTGCGGGGACCAGTGCGCCGGATGCGTCACGCACGTCGCCTTCGCCCATCGCGGCCAGGGCGATGTGCGCGAGAGGGGCCAGGTCGCCCGAGCAGCCGAGCGACCCGTACTCGCGCACGACGGGGGTGATGCCCTCGTTGAGCAGGGCGGCGTAGGTCTCCACCACGACCGGGCGCACGCCGGTGCGTCCGGAGGCGAGGGTCTGCAGGCGCAGCAGCTGGAGTCCGCGGACGACCTCGCGCTCGACCTCGGCGCCGGTGCCCGCGGCGTGCGAGCGGATCAGGCTGGCCTGCAGCTGCAGGCGACGGTCGGGGGCGATGAAGGTGGTCGCCAGGGCGCCGAATCCGGTGGAGAGACCGTAGTGCGGGTTCGGGTCGGCGGCGAGGCCGTCGATCACACGGCGGGTGTCGGCGACGCGGGCGAGGGCTTCGGCGTCGAGCTGCACGGGGGCATCATGACGGACGACGGCGACGACATCGGCGGGCGACAGCGGGGCCGCTCCGACCAGCACGGGGGCGAGTTCGGTCATGGTTCGATTCCACACCCGACGTGTCGATCGGGACACCCGTTCGTGCGATGCTGTGTCTGTGATCCCAGACAAAACGACGAGCGCTCAGGCACCGGGGACGCAGGCACGGGTGGCGGACGTCCCGGTGTCCGACGCGCCGACCGCGCAGGTGCCTGCGGCGGAGAACACGCTCCGCATCCTGAGCTATCTCGCCGGACGGCCGGCCCCCGTGGCGGCGTCGGCGATCGCGCGCGAGCTCGAGCTGCCGCGGTCGACGGTCTATCACCTGCTGACCACCTTGGCCGCTCACGGCTTCGTGCTGCACCTGCGCGAAGAGAGACGCTGGGGGCTGGGTACTTCGGCTTTCGAGCTCGCCGGCGGGTACACCCGGCAACAGCCCCTGGCGCGACGAGGCCGACCTTTGGTGGCTCTTCGCAGTTGAGGGTGTAGCCCGGGACCGCCGGCTGGTTCGCGGATAGG
>NZ_LSJW01000172.1:0-2839 GCF_001557335.1 Microbacterium sp. CCH5-D1 | reverse complement strand
ATCTACACGGTCGGCGCCTGGATGAACAACCGCCGGCGTGCGCTCATCGTGCGCGTCGGGATCATCGTCAGCATGTTCGTGTGGCTGCTGATCACCATGTACCGCGACGCGATCCGCGAGGCGGACAAGGCGGATGTGATCGCCGGAGCCATGTCGCCCTACGTGGCCTTCATGCTCATCCAACTGCTGCTGAACGTGCTCTACTTCGGCGGCGCCTACTACTTCGGCGAGCGCTCGTGGGCAGCGGCGGCACAGCTGGCCGTGCTCGAGCAGCGGACGGCCGAGCTCGAGCGCGAACGCGAGGTCACCGCGGCCCAGGCCGTCGCGCTCGACCGGGTGCGCATCGCCAGAGAGCTGCACGATGTCGTCGCCCATCACGTGTCCGTCATGGGCGTGCAGGCCGGGGCCGCGCGCCTGGTGCTGGAGCGGGATCCGGAGGAGGCCTCTCGCATCCTCACGGGCATCGAGGGGTCGGCGCGCGACGCCATCCACGAGCTGCGCCAACTGCTGGAGACTCTGCGGACCCCGGGAGGAGAGCCGACCGACGGCGCCTCGACCCTGGCTCTCGACGACATCGCAGAACTCGCCGAGGCCTCGACCGAGGCGGGACTGCCGACCGCGTACACGGTGATCGGCGAGCCCGCGCCCGTTCCCTCGGTCGTCGCCGTGAATCTGTACCGCATCGCGCAGGAATCGCTGACGAACGCCCGCCGTCACGCCGGACCCGACGCGACCGCCGACGTCCGCGTGCGCTACGACGACGACGGCGTCGAGGTCGAGATCGTGAACACGGGACGACCGGTGGCGCAGCTGCGGCCAGGACTCGGCCAACTGGGCATGCGCGAGCGCGCCACGGCCTCTGGTGGCACGCTCGAGGTGACCCCCCGGCCGTTCGGGGGCCTGCGCGTGCGCGCCCGCGTACCCTTCGCCGCGGCGACCGGGACGGGTGCGAGCCGATGAACGATCCGATCCGCGTGCTGCTCGTCGACGACCACGCCCTGCTGCGCGCCGGCTTCCGCACGATTCTCGACACGCAGCCCGACATCGCGGTGGTCGGCGAGGCGTCGACCGGTGCGGAGGCGGTGGCGCAGGCATCCGCCCTCCGTCCCGACGTCATCATGATGGACGTGCAGATGCCCGACATGGACGGGATCGAAGCGACCGGACGCATCGTCGCCGACCCCGCGGTCCACGCGGCCATCGCAATCGTCACGACCTTCGACCGCGACGACTACCTGTACCGGGCACTGGAGGCCGGAGCCGGCGGCTTCCTGCTCAAGAACGCCGGTCCCGAAGATCTGATCGCGGCCGTCCGGGCGCTCGCCGCCGGCGACGGGATGCTCGCCCCCGAGGTGACGCGCCGTGTGCTGGCACGCTTCGCCGCGACGCCCCCGCCGGTGTCCGCCCCCAGCTCCGTTCCTCCCTCGGGCGGCGCCATCCCGGTCGTGCTCGCCGAGCCTCTCACCGAGCGCGAGGCCGAGGTGCTGACGCTGCTCGCCGACGCTCGGAGCAACGCCGAGATCGCGCAGGCGCTCTTCATCGGAGAAGCCACCGTCAAGACGCACGTCTCACGCATCCTGCAGAAGCTGGGCGCCCGCGATCGCGTGCAGGCGGTCGTGCTCGCCCATCGCATGGGGCTCGCCTAGCCACGGCCGTCGCACCGTCTCGGTCCCCCACGACAACGCCGTCGAAGCAATCCGCCCGTTCTCCGTAATGAACGCGCGGATTCCCCATCTCTTCCGACGTAGGAGACCACCGACGCCCGAGGGATGAGAATGAACGCGCCAGCACTGCCGGAGATGAGATCCACTGTCGAGCATCCGCACGGGAAGGCCCCGGCGTCGTCACACCAGGCCCTCTTCCACGTCGGCGGTCAGGACTGTTCCCGGGTGCTGACGCCCCGCGTGCGGCGACTCGCATGAGCGCTTCGGAGCCGAGACCCGGCACCATCTTCATCACCGGCACGTCGACCGGACTCGGCCGCGCGGCCGTCACGCTGTTCTCAGGACGGGGTTGGCGGGTGATCGCGACGATGAGAGACCCCGAGAAGGAGCAGGAACTCGGCGCCCTGCCCGGCGTGATCCTCAAACGGCTCGACGTCGACGATGCCGAATCTATCGTGCGCGTGGTCGCGGAGACCCTCGCCGAACATCCGGTCGATGTGCTCTTCAACAACGCGGGATACGGCCTCGCCGGACCGTTCGAGGCGAGCAGCGACGAGCAGATCGTGAAGAACCTCACGACGAACCTGCTCGGCCCGATGCGCGTCACCAAGGAGTTCATTCCGGCATTCCGAGAGCAGGGCTCGGGAGTGATCCTCACCACGACCTCGATCGGCGGTCTCGTCACGATGCCGTTCAACTCGGTCTATCACGCGGCGAAGTTCGGCGTGGAGGGCTGGAGCGAGAGCCTGTCCTACGAGCTCAAGCCGTTCGGCATCCGCGTCAAGACACTCGCCCCCGGAGGGATCCGCACCGACTTCGGTGGTCGGAGCCTCGATCAGTCGAGCCACGCCGTGTACGCTGATGCGCTCGTCGCCGCGACTCGGCGATTCCGCGACCCGGCTCGCGACGCCACGCGCTCCTCTGCCGAAGAGATCGCCGAGATCGCCTACGGCGCGGTCACGGATGGCACCGATCAGATCACGTACGTCGCCGGGGTCGACGCCCACGAGTACCACCGACTGCGAGAACACCTGGGACAGACGGGTTTCGTCGCGGAGTCGACGCGGCTGTTCTTCGGCGACTGACCGGGCGACGGTGCACCACCCGCGGTAGCCTCGAAGCCATGCCCGACGCCGCACCCCTGTCCCGCCCGATCCTGGCGGGAGTGGTGACGG
>NZ_LSJW01000171.1:0-429 GCF_001557335.1 Microbacterium sp. CCH5-D1 | reverse complement strand
CCGCCGCAACGCTCGCCGCGAGATCCGTGGGCACCAGCCCGGACACGCGAGCCCGCGCGGCCTGGTACTCGCCGCCCACGTACACGTCGAGGCTCTGCCCCGCCTCGTCGGCATCGCGGGTGTCCCACTCCTGCAAGACCTCGGCGCGCGATCCCGGGTGACGGCGCGTGACGTCCTCGGCCAGCCTGTAGATCCCCTCGGCCTCGTACTTGGAATGCCCGGTGATCTGCCACCCCTCACCGTCTCGATCCACGGCCTGATCCACCATGTCGAGCCCCGCCCGGTCGATCGCCTTCTGTAGACGCTTCTCCGTGAGGTTCGGGGCGTCGGTGTCCCGCGCAGCCCCCTCGGGGAGGGCGCGCAGCGGCCGACCTGCGTGGCCCGTGGGCGGCTTGCCGCCCACCCGGAGCACGGCGCGCAGCGCCGGGC
>NZ_LSJW01000170.1:0-10600 GCF_001557335.1 Microbacterium sp. CCH5-D1 | reverse complement strand
CCAGTCCCGCCGCCACTGCCACAAAGAACAGGGGCCTGGTGGCCTGGAAACGCACCACGAGCACGGGGACGAGCATCGAACACGGCAGACCCACCAGAGCGAACAGCGACAGCAGGAACCCTGCCGTGGCCGGGGTGACGCCGCCGATGTCGACGAGCATGGTGGGCAGCCACGCGAAAGCGACGTACGCCATGGTGGACGAGGTGCCGAACACGAGAGCGAGCGACCAGGCCAGCGGCAGCCGCCACAGCCGCCCGAACGCCTTCGGGTTGGCGGACTGGGTCGTGATGGGTCCGGTGGATGCGGCCACCGCGTCGCGGACGTCGTCCACGCCGTCGGTCGGATCCGGGACAAGCAGCTCCGTGGTCATCGCGCGGTCGTCGGGCTCGGAGTGTGAACGCACCAGCAGCGTGATCCAGGGAACCAGAGCGAGAGCGGCCACCACACCCCACATGCCGAGCGACACCCGCCAGCCGAGACTGTCGGCGACGGGAACCGCGACCAGAGGTGGCAGGAACGTCGAGACGGCGAGCGTGGTCGAGTAGGCCGTCATCATGACGCCGAGACGGTCCGCGAAGTACTTCTTGACCAACGGCGGCAGCAGCACGTTGCCGGAACCGACACCCGCGAACACGAGAGCGGTGGCCGCGAGCAGGCTCGTCGAGTCCTGCGCGACGCCGCGCAGGAGCATGCCGGCCGCCATCAGCGTGATCGCGGCGACGGCCATCCGCTCCAGACCGAACCGCCGCTCGAACAGGGGCGTGAGCAGACCGAAGATCGCGAAGCACACCGGAGGCGCGGCACCGATCAGACCGATCACGACGGGCGAGACCGGGAAGTCCGCGGCGACGTGATCGATGACCGGCGACAGGGAGGCGACCGCGGAACGCAGCGAGAACGCCACCAGGACGATCCCCACGAGTGCGAGAGCCCGACCCTGCCACAGCGGTCGTGCGCTCGGCATCGTCATGAAGTCTGCGACCCCTCCACCCAGGCGAGATACTCGTCGGAGACCGTGCCGGTCACATATCGACCGTCGAAGCAGCTCATGTCGAGATCCGTGAGCACGGAGCCCTCGGTGATCGCGGCCTTGAGGTCTTCGACCTCCTGATACACGAGGTGGTCGCAGCCGAGCTCGTCGGCGATCTCGGGGATCGTGCGTCCGTGGGCGATGAGCTCGTGACGGGACGGCATGTTGATCCCGTAGACGTGCGGGTGCCGCACGGGCGGTGCTGCCGACGCGAAGGTGACGGAGGCGGCTCCGGCATCCCGCGCCATCTGGATGATCTCCTTGGAGGTCGTTCCCCGCACGATCGAGTCGTCGATGAGGAGCACGTTCTTGCCCTGGAACTCGGTCGACATCGCGTTGAGCTTCTGGCGGACGCTCTTCTTGCGCACCGCCTGCCCCGGCATGATGAAGGTGCGGCCGACGTAGCGGTTCTTGTAGAAGCCCTCGCGGTACTCGATGCCGAGCTTGCGGGCGACCTCCATCGCGGCGGGGCGCGAGGAGTCGGGGATCGGCATGACCACGTCGATCTTGTCCATCGGCACATGCTTGGCGATCGTGTCGGCGAGCTTGTCGCCCATGCGCAGACGCGACTCGTAGACGGAGATGCCGTTCATGACGGAGTCGGGGCGGGCGAGGTAGACGTACTCGAACGCGCAGGGCGCGAGCGTCGCGGCGGTGGCGCACTGCTGGGAGAACAGCTCGCCGTCGTTGGTGATGAAGACGGCCTCACCGGGCTCGACCTCGCGCACGACCTCGTAGTCGCCGTTCTCGAGCACCAGCGACTCGCTCGCGACGACCCACTCGTCCTTGCCCTCGGCCTCTGGGACGGTCGAAGGACGACGGCCCAGGATCAGCGGGCGGATGCCGAAGGGGTCACGGAAGGCGAGCAGACCGTATCCGGCGATCACCGCGATCACCGCATAGGCGCCCTCGATGCGCTCGTGCGTGCGGGCGACGGCCTCGAACACCCGCTCGGGGTCGAGGTCGACGGTCGAGGTGGTGTTCTGCAGCTCACCCGCGAGCACGTTGAGCAGCAGCTCGGTGTCGCTCGAGGAGTTCAGGTGGCGACGGTCGCGCTTGGCCATGTCGGCCGTGAGCTCACGCGTGTTGGTGAGGTTGCCGTTGTGGATGAGGATGATGCCGTACGGCGCGTTCACGTAGAACGGCTGCATCTCCTCCTCGTTCGAGGCCGTGCCCTTGGTGGCATAGCGCACATGACCCAGACCCACGTTGCCGAGCAGGGCGCGCATGTCTCGGGTGCGGAAGGCCTCGCGGACCATGCCCTGTGCCTTGGCGTTGTGCATCACGCCGTTCGCCTCGGCGGTCGCGATGCCCGTCGCATCCTGGCCGCGGTGCTGCAGCAGCAGGAGTGCGTCGTAGATGTCCTGATTGACCGGGGCAGAGCCCACCATTCCGACGATGCCGCACATGGGCTCTTACTTCGCTCCGTCCGCATAGGCGCCGACGAGGCGCACTGCTCCACCATCGACGCCCTTGGCGCCCTGTTCGAATTCACCGGCTGGACGCGGGCCGAAGCCCACGGTCCCGACCTGCCACGAGGGCATGCCCTCGGCGTTCAGAGCGGCGATCGCGGCGTCCTTCTTGTCCGCGGCGACCACCGCGAGGAATCCGATGCCGAGGTTCCAGGTGCCCTCGGCAGATTCCAGCGTGGAGCCGGCGATGTCGCTGAGCACACGGAAGACCGGACTCGGCGACCAGCTGCTGCGGTCGACCTCGGCCCAGCTGCCCTGCGGGAGCACGCGGGCGAGGTTCGCCGCGATGCCGCCGCCGGTGACATGGCTGAGCGCGTGGACGCCGCCGGACAGCTGCTCGATCAGGCGCAGCAGCGGAAGCGTGTACAGGCGGGTCGGCTCGAGGAGCGCCTCGCCCCACGTGGTTCCGAAGTCAGCGGCGTTGTCGCCGTAGGAGATGCCGGCACCGGTGATGATGTGCCGCACGAGGGAGTAGCCGTTGGAGTGCAGTCCGCTGGAAGCCACGGCGATGACCGCGTCGCCATCCTGCACGCGGTCGGCGCCCAGGATCGCATCCGCCTCGACCACACCCGTCGCCGCCCCCGCCACGTCGTAGTCGCGCGGTCCGAGCAGACCGGGGTGCTCCGCCGTCTCGCCGCCGACCAGAGCCGTGCCGGTCGCGGAGCATGCCTCGGCGATGCCGCGCACGATGTCGGCGATGCGCTGCGGATAGACCTTGCCGCACGCGATGTAGTCGGTCATGAAGAGAGGCTTCGCGCCCACCACCACGATGTCGTCGACGACCATGCCGACGAGGTCCTGGCCGATCGTGTCGTGCTTGTCGATGGCCTGCGCGATCGCGACCTTCGTGCCGACGCCGTCGGTACTGGTCGCGAGCAGCGGACGACGGAAGTCGCGCAGCGCGCTGGCGTCGAACAGGCCGGCGAATCCGCCGACACCGCCGAGCACTTCGGGGCCGTGCGTCGCGCGTACGGAGGACTTCATCAGCTCGACGGCGAGATCACCTGCAGCGGTGTCGACGCCGGCTTCGGAATAGGGGTTGGTGGGGGAGGCAGCCACGCCCCCAGCCTACCGCCCGGAGCAGGCCACTCTCTCCGCGAAGTCCGAGGCGGGACCTTCGGCGGTCCGGACCGGTTCCGGGTCGACATGATGACGCCCGAAGTTACGAGACCCCTCGGTTCCTTACCGTTCTGAAAGAACTCCCCCCACCCGCCGAGGCGCTCCTTAGCGTTGGCGCTCACGCCCCGATCCGTCGTCGTCCTTCCGGCCACGGGATCCGCATGCGGGGCGGAGGGAAAGGACACTCGATGACCGATTCGATCGCCCCTGCTGCCTCGGCGGCCTCACCCGCGCGTTCGGCCGCGCACGAAGTACCGGACTCGACCGTCACCGCTCTTTTCGAAGCGCGAGTCGATCGGCAGCCCGACGAGACGGCGGTGCGGCACCTGTCCGCCGCGATGACCTACGCCGAGCTCGATCGAGCCGCCGAGACACTGTCCGCGCGGCTGCGTTCGCGTGGCGTCGGACGCGGTGACGTGGTGGGCGTGTTCGTGCAGCGTTCGATCCCGATGGTCATCGGCATCCTGGCCGTGCTGAAGACCGGCGCGGCGTATGCCCCCCAGGATGCACGGATCTCCCCACGGATGCTGCTCGGTCGAGTGGCGGCCTCATCGCGCATGCGCATCGCACTCACGACCGAGGAGTTCCTCGACGCCATGCCGGACGCCGTCGACGCGATGGTGATCGACACCGCCCTGATCGACGACACGCAGCTCGACGACACAGGAGCGGTCATGACGCGCGCATCCGTGGACCGGCGCGCGTCGGACGTCTGCGCCGTGATCTACACCTCAGGCACCACGGGATCGCCCAACGGCGTCCAGGTCACGGACGGCAACCTCGTGAACCTGTTCCGCAATACCCCGGGTGATCTGGGCATCGGCCGAGGGACGACGGTCGGCCAGGTGCTCAACATCGCGTTCGACATGGCCATGTGGGAGATCCTCGGAACGCTGGTCAACGGTGGAACTCTGGTGATCCGCGGCTCCGACATCGCCGAGACCGCCGAGCAGGTCGATGTGCTCATCGCGACGCCCAGCATCGTGAGCACCCTCTCGTCCGCACGCTGCCACGCGCGCACCGTCGTCGTCGCCGGCGAGCGCTGCCCACAGGCGCTGGCCGACGAGTGGGCGGCGGAGCATCGCTTCCTGAACTCGTGCGGGCCGACGGAGATCACGATCATCAACACCCTCGTGGAGCATGTTCCCGGCCGAGCACTGTCGATCGGGACCCCCGTTCCCGGCACGACGGTCTATGTGCTCGACGACGAACGGCAACCGGTTCCCGCGGGGGAGATCGGCGAGATGTGGGTCGGCGGCGCCGGCGTCACCCTCGGGTACATCGGTGATCCGGAACTGACGGCGCAGCGCTATCTCCCCGATCCCTTCTCTGCCGACGGCGGGCGGATGTTCCGCACCCGCGATGTCGGCCGCTGGACGTCTCGCGGCGAACTCGAGCACCTGAGCCGCACGGACGACCAGGTGAAGGTACGCGGATTCCGCGTCGAACTCGATTCGGTGTCGCGGGCGCTGGAGACGAGCCTGTCCTGCACCACGGCGGTCACCGTGCAACTCGACGCGCGACGCCTCGGGGCCGTGATCACCCCGGCGAGCGCAGACCCCGAGGCCGCACGGGCCGCCGTCGCCGCGCTGCTTCCGTACTACTGCGTGCCGTCCGACATCATCACCGTCGATCGGATCCCCCTGACGGCACGGGGCAAGGCCGACCGCGCGGCGGTGCTGCGCATGATCGATACGGGCGCACGACCGAGGCGAGTGGCATGACCGGCGTCTCACTCTCCGCAGCGACGCTCGACACACCGCCGGTCCCGGGCCGGTGGTCCCGGCTGCGGCGGTCCCGCCGTCTCAGGCCGTACAACCGTCTCGCGCTGGCGACCGTCCTGCTGAATCTCGTCGCGTGGGCTGCGAATCCGTCTCCGACCGCGGAGCAGGCATTCGTCGTCGCCGGTGTCAACGTGTTCGTGGCGGCGATCGTCCGTCAGCAATATGTGATCAACGCCCTGTTCCGGCTGGCGACGAGCATCCGCTCCACGGCCCCGCTTCGCGTGAGGTGGGGTCTCGGCAAGATCTACAGCTTCGGCGGGGTGCACGTCGGCGCCGCCGTGAGCGCGACCGCCTGGTACGTCGCGTTCTGCGTGCTCACGATCTCCGACGGGCCCTCGCCTCTGTTCGCGATCACCGCGGTCCTGGGCTCGTCGGTCCTCATCGCGATGCTCGTCACCGCCCTGCCGCCCCTGCGTGCGCGATGGCACGACGCCTTCGAGGTCACGCACCGGTTGGGCGGTTGGCTGCTGCTGGTCCTCGTCTGGGTGCAGACGGTCGCGACGCTCGTCGACGCGCAGGCCTCGCTCCTGCAGGTGCTCTCCTCCGCTGGGCTCTGGCTCCTCCTCGCCACGACGGTGAGCGTCGCGCTCCCCTGGATGCGGCTGCGGAGGGTCCCGGTCGACATCTCGACACCGTCGAGCCACGTCGCGATCGCCCGGTTCGACTACGGCGTCACCCCGTTCGCCGGGTCCTCCACGTCGATCAGTCGCAATCCGCTGCTCGAATGGCACTCCTTCGCGAACGTGCCGTCGCCCGGCGAGCCGGGTTTCCGGCTGACGATCTCGCGCGCCGGCGACTGGACGAGCAGATTCATCGACGACAAGCCACGATACGTGTGGGTCAAGGGCATCCCGACCGCCGGCGTCGGCAACATCGACAAGCTGTTCCGGAAGGTGGTCTGGGTGGCCACCGGCAGTGGCATCGGTCCGTGCCTGCCGCATCTGCTCGCCGGCACGGCGCCGGCACACCTGGTCTGGTCTGCACGCGCTCCGCAGAGCACCTACGGGACCGAGCTGGTCGCCGAGATCCGCAGGGCCGTCCCCGATGCCCTCGTCTGGGACACCGCCTCCGACGGCAAGCCCGACCTCCTCGCCCTCGCCCGCCACGCCGTCACCACGACAGGAGCCGAAGCAGTGATCTGCATCTCGAACAGCACCACCACCTGGTCCATCGTCGAAGGACTCGAACAGCAGGGGATCCCCGCCTTCGGCGCGATCTGGGACTCATGAACGGCGATCGGGAGACCATGGAGCACAGCTACGAGACGATCGAGGCCATCGCGAAGGGTCCCGTCGCCCACATCCGGCTGCAGCGACCGGAGCGGCGGAACGCGCTGTCCGCCCTCATGCTCACCGAGCTCGGTCGCGCCTTCCGCACCCTCGAGCACCTGACGCTGTCCGGCATCGTGCTCAGCGGAGCCGGGTCCGCGTTCTGCGCCGGAGCCGACATCGGCGAGTTGCACGTCGCGCGGGTGTCCGACGACCCGGCCGCAGCAGGACGACGGATCGCCCTGGCAGCGAAGTCGCTCCTGTCGCAGATCGAGGATTCGCCGTGCCCGACGATCGCGTGCGTCGACGGCCCCGCGGTAGGGGGCGGCCTGGAGCTGGCGCTCGCCTGCGACACCATCTACGCGACACCGGATTCTCACTTCGCTCTGCCGGAGCCGACTCTCGGCCTCCTTCCCGGCTTCGGGGGAGTTCGGCGACTCGTCGAGCGGGTGGGGCCAGGACTGGCGGCGGAGATGGTGCTCACCGGTCGGGCCTTGAACGGTGTCGGGGCGCAAGCGCACGGCCTCGCGACCCGTCTCGCGCCGAGGGACGGCGTCCTGCGCGAGGCGGTCGCTGCTCTCTCGTCCGGACCACGCCGCTCGCGCGCCGCCACCGCGATGGCCCGTCAGGCGCTGCGAGCCGCTGTGCAGGAAGACAGGAGCACGGCCTTTGCGGAGGAGACGCGGTTGTACGGCATCGCCTTCACGCATCAGGACAGAGACAAGGGCATCCGGGCATTCCTCGCCAAGCGTCCACCCGAGTTCTCACCCGACGACATATGAACCCGGAGGGCCGCCGCCGTCGACCATCCGCCTACGATGGGGCCATGGCAGACAAGCCGCAGTGGCTCATCCGCGAAGACGCGAGCGTTCCGGTGCTCGTCGCGCTCGCACTGCGGCAACAACTCGGGATCCGGGTTCCCGAAGACCTGCCGAGCCTGCGGGAACTCGCCGTCCGCGCCCCCGATGCCGCCGACGCCTCGCCCGATCTCGAAGCGCAGTGGCGCCACTACTGGGACATGACCGTGGAACCTCGCGCCCACCCCTCGGATGTGCCGCTCGAACTCATCGACGGATTCGACACCCTGGTCGCGCTGCCCGCCCGCGGTGCCGAGGAGCTGATGGCGGCGATCGCACCCCAGGCGACGTCGGCCCTGCTGTATGCGCGTGCCGCGCACGACAGGTACGTGACCTCGATGAAGAGCCATACGGGCGGCGATGCCTACCGCGCGTATGCCAGCGCGATCGCGGAGTTCGAGCGCGAGGTCGGTCGCCGGGCCCACTCGTTCGAGCTGAACGTGCAGGTGCTGCCGTTCTCGCAGCGCGGTATCTGGTGGATCGGGGCTCTCACGGTCGCCGTGACCGATGGACTGCGCCGCGATGTCGTGGCATTCGATGCCGCGATCCGTCCGGTGATCGCCGAGTTGGCGTAGCGGTCAGTCCTCGTCGACGACGGTCTCGCGGTCGACCCGCACGACCCGGTCATGGCGACGGGCGAGACGCTCCAGGATCAGGCCGACGACGCCCCCCAGGGCGATCCCGATCGGGACCGTCCACAGCAACAGGAAGCCGAACACCTGGCCGGGCGGGTAGACGATGTCGAGGGCCTGAGACTCGTCGAAGCTGCCGGTCCAGGTGAGGATGCCGGCCGCGATCACACCGACCACGACGCCGATGCCCATGAGCACGCCGTACCGCGGCACGCGGCGCACGGTCGCTTCGACGGTCTGGTGCGAGTCGGTGGGGGTCATGTCTCCATTGTCCCACCGACGACGGCCGCCGTGCACCGGTGTCACGAGCGGCAGAACGGCCCTCCCCACGTCTGCTGCGGGGAGGGCCGTTCCGTGTCACCGCGATCAGACCTCGGTGGTCGTCTCGGCGGTCTCCGCCACCCGGTTGCGACGGGCGATCAGCACACCGCCGGTCGCAGCGAGGGCGACCACGACCAGGCCACCGACGATCCACGGCCACACCGGAGCACCCTCGGCGTCGGCGGGCTCTTCCGCGGCAGTCACCACCGCAGTCGCCTCCGAGTCGGATTCCGGCTTCTCCGCCTCGACGCCGCAGTCCGCGCCGACCGGGATGACAGCCGTGACCGGATCGAGCTCCTCCCCCGCGGCGTAGGTGCCGAAGGCTGAGGCCCCGGCCTCGGTCAGCGTCGTGGGGATCGCGTCGAGCGTCAGCGCGCCGTCGACGACTGCGGCATCACCGAGGGCGAACTCCGCGAGGCGGACCCCCTTCTGATCGATGCTCTCCCCGCCCTGCGTCGTGCCGGTCACGTCGAAGACGAGGTAGCCCTTGTCTCCCGCGAGTTCGACCGCCGCGTTCGCGAGTGTCGTGTTCAGCGCGCCGTCATGACCCGTGAAGGTGATGCTGCCGCCGAAGGTGATCAGGCCGGCGAGGCTCTCGTCGTCCAGGGATCCCGCCCCGTTCCCCCACACGTAGTCGGGGTACTCATAGGTCACGTCGGTCAGGGTCCAGCCCCCCTTCGCGATGCCCTCGATGTAGGTGCGGAACGACTCCTTGTAGCCCCACTTGAGCGTGGCGCCCTCCACCGTGCAGACGCCGATCGCCGCCGTCGCCCTGTTCAGGGTGAACACCAGACCACGGTTGACGGAGCCCTGGAACGTGAGCGTGTGCTCGCCGTCCTCGAGGGCGGCGGGAAGGGCACCCGACCAGGTCGCGACACCGTTCTCATCGGCCGCCACCGTGTCGAGGAGCACGGGGGTCGAGTACACGACGACCTTGATCCCCTGCTCGTTCGCCCGGAATCCGGATGCGGACACCGTCGCGGGCTGCCCCGCGGCGAGTGCGGCCAGAGCGGCCTCGTCGGCCTCGATTCCCGCGGTCGCCGGCGGGGTCGACGGCAGCGTGACCTTCGGCTTCACGACCGCCGCGGCGACCGTGCCGCTCGATCCGGCGGGCGCTGAGGCGACCGAGCCGATCGTGAAGGTCACCGGGTTCAGTGCCGTGCCGTAGCCCGAGAGCACCCGATCGCGTCCCTCAGCGGTCAGCGCCGCGGGAGCCGCCGTGTAGGTCACCGCGCCGTTGGCAGCGACGCGCGCCGCCCCGGACAGATCGAGCGTCGCGAACGGCACCTGCGCGCCGCCACTGGTGACGTACAGAGTCGCGGCGTTCGTCGAGGTGATGCGGATCGACGGGTTCGAGACCGTCACGTCCAGCACGCCCTGGTGTCCGGTGAAGCGCACCGATCCGCGGTACACGACGCTGCCGAGACCGGTGTTCACGTCGAAGTCGCCCCCGACGGTCTGGCCGAACTGGAACTGACCGCCGGAACGGGTCGCGCCGTCGGAGACCGCGATGGACCCCTTCGCGATGTTGCCCGTGATGTAGTCGGTGAACGACGAGGAGATGGCCCAGCGGAGGGAGCCGCCCGGAACGCTCGCCGCCGGAGCGGTCGGCGTGACCGGTGTGCCCGGTGTCTCCGGTACTTCAGGGTTCTTCACGTCGAGCAGGGCATCCCACTGCGCCGGCGTGATGGTCACGGTGGAGCGCGCGTAGATCGTGCTCGCATCGGGCATCGAGTGCTGCTTCCACACGATCACCTCGTACGACTTCGTGCGGTCGAGGTTCTTCGCCGCGGTCGTGAGGTCGACCGCGAAGGCACCGAACGTGACCTTCTGCACATACTGCATCGCGAGGAAACCGCCGTCGGCGCTCACCTCCGCCTCGGTCCCGGCCTCGATCAGTGCGACGTAGGCGCCGGGGATCTCGCCGAGGTTCGTGGCTGCCGCGTTGACGGTCAGGCCGTCCTTCGCCGTCGCCGTCTTCACCGTCGTCGTCGTCGGCCCCGCAGGGAACAGCGTGTCCCACTGCGCGCCGGTCACCGTAACGGTGCTCCGCCCGTAGATCGTGCTCGCATCGGGCATCGAGTGCTGCTTCCACACGATGACCTCGTACGACTTCG
>NZ_LSJW01000169.1:0-1054 GCF_001557335.1 Microbacterium sp. CCH5-D1 | reverse complement strand
CCGCCGATGAACCGTGGCGACGCGGCGCCCTCGTCGGGTTCGACGGCACGCAGGGACGCTTCCACATCCACCGGGCGATCCTCGAGGCTCTCGCGATCGAGACCGAGGCGGCGGACTCCCGTGCCAGACGGGTACTCGGTCGCCCCCGCAGCGGCCTGCTCGTCACAGGCGGCGGGAGCGCATCGACGCTCATGCTGCGCATCCTCGCCGCGGTGTACGGAGTCCCGGTGCGGGTGCCCCTGGTGCACGACGCCGCCGGGATGGGGGCGGCGATCTGCGCGGCCGTCGGCACCGGCATGCACCCCTCGTGGGACGCTGCCATGGCCTCGATGGTCGCGGTGGGGGCGGAAGTGGACGTGGACCCCGAAGCGAGAGCAGCCTACGCCGAGGTGCAGCGGACCTATGCGCGAGTGCTGCCGCGCGTGCGAAAGCTGTTCGAGGGGGAGGAAGTGGCGCCGGTCAGCGCCAGATGACGGCGAGTCCCGCGTTCAGGAGTGCCAGGATGCCGATCAGCCAGAATACGGCCGGCGGCACGGCGTCTCCGCGCTTATGTCGCGCCGAACCGATGCCGAGGAGCGCGCCGATGATGACCAGCACGACCAGCTTGACGCCGATCTTCACGTAGTTGAGGTCGTAGTCGATGCCCCACGGCGCGGCGAGGGCGAGACCTGCGACACCGGCGATCGCGAGACCGTAGTCCATGATCTTCGTGATCTGGCGCTTACCGCCGAAGGCCTGCGCGGCCCAGGCGCCGAACAGCACGGCGAAGCCGATCAGGTGGATGAACACGACGATATGACGCAGGGTCTCCATGCCCTCACCGTACGAGCGTGGAGCCCTCCTGCGCTAGCAAGGGCAGGCTGACCTCAGCCGCGGAGCTCCCTCGTGACGAGAGCGGTGCGCAGGGCGGCATCGGCCGCCTCGGCGCCCTTGTCCTCCTTGGAGCCCGCCAGCCCCGCGCGGTCCAGTCCCTGCTGCTCGTCGTCGAGAGTCAGCACGCCGAAGCCGACGGGCTTGCCGGCATCCAGTGCGACCCGAGTGAGGCCGTCGGTGG
>NZ_LSJW01000168.1:0-21983 GCF_001557335.1 Microbacterium sp. CCH5-D1 | reverse complement strand
GGTTCGCACCGCGGACCCGCCGTGCACCGTCGAGCCCCGTCGGCACCACGTCGACCATTCGGGGCACGCCGATCTCCTTCTCGAGGAGGGCAGCGCGCAGGCGGCGACGCAGCTCCTGGGCCACGTCGTCCTTGGCATTGGCCCTGGCCTTGATGACGATACGCACCACGAGCGCGTCCCCGTCGATGGACTCCAAGCCCCACAGCTCGGGCTTCTCGATGATGCGCGTACGCCACTTCGGATCCTTCGACAGTCCCTGCGCGGTCTCGAGCATGATGTGCTCGACCTGTTCGAGGTCGGAGTCGGCCGGCACGCCGATGTCGATGATGGAGCGCGCCCACCCCTGCGACATGTTGCCGATCCGGGTCACCTCACCGTTGCGCACGTACCAGAGCGTGCCGTTGACGTCGCGCACCTGGGTGATGCGCACACTCACGTATTCGACCACACCGCTCGCGAGACCGAGATCCACCACATCGCCGATGCCGATCTGGTCCTCGGCCACGAGGAACATGCCGTTGAGCACGTCCTTGACGATGTTCTGGGCGCCGAAACCGAGACCAGCGCCGACCGCAGCGGTCAGGAGGGTCAGCGAGCCGAGCAGACTCGAATCGAGCGCGTTCACGATCAGCACGATCGCGATCACGACCAGCATCACGTTCACGATGTTCTGCAGGATGGTGCCGAGCGTGCGTGTGCGCTGCACCAGGCGCATATCCGCGAGCGGAGAGCGCTCGAGTGCCTGAGTGTCGTCGACCGACGCCTTGTTCTTCGCGCTGTCGACGATGCGGTGCACCACACGTCGGATGACGAGCCGCAGGACGAGCCCGATCACGATGCAGCTGACGATGATGATGGCGACCGTCAGGGCATTCATGCCGACCTGGCCGAGCCAGGCGAGCAGCGCCTTCACCCAGTCGGGGAGGGGGATCTCCGCAGGTGGTTCGGTGACAGTGGAGGGAAGAATCATCACCTCCGATCCTAGCGAGCGGGCCTCTGTGCGGGCTGGGTGGAACCCCGCGTCAAAACGGAGACCATCCGGCCCGACCGCAGCGTGTCATTGGTGGACACAGAGGGATCAGAGCGGATGGTCTCCGTTTTCGCTGGTGTTCGGGTATCAGTCCTCGGCGTCGCGGGCCTGCGCGGCCAGGGCGCGCTCGACATCGGCGAGGTTCTCGAGCACGAGGCGTCGCAGAGCAGGGGCGACATCCTGGTGCTCCGAGAGCCAGCCGCGGGTCGCGTCGCGCAGGGCGATGTCCGCCAGTGCGGTCGGGAACAGCCCCACGATCAGGTACTGCGCGATCTGGTAGGTCCGCGACTCCCAGATCGGCAGCAGCATGTCGAAGTACGCCGGGACGAACTCCTCGAGCACCGCAGCCCCCGCCGGGTGGGTGAACCCGAGTGCTGCGGAGCGCACGATCGTGTTCGGAGCATCATCGCGCTCGATCAACGACGCCCACGCGGCCTTCTTGGAGGCGGAGTCCGGCAGGGACGCGCGTGCCTGAGCCGCGAACTCCCCGCCCTTGGCGGTGTTGTCCGCGGCGAGAGCGGCATCGATCGTGGCGGCGTCCGTCGCGCCGATCGTGGCGAGCCCGGCGAGCAGCTGCCAGTTCAGGTCAGCGTCGATCTCCAGCCCGGGGAGCGTGTCCTCACCGGAGCGCAGACGTCCGACGATGCCCGCGTGCTCAGGAGTGACCAGAGCGTTGGCGAAGGCCGTGACGAACTGCAGCTGGCTGTCGCTGCCGGGGTCGGCCGACTCTGCCAGGCTCCACAGACCATCCGCCACCTTGAGGCGCGCGGCCTCGCGGTCGGCCGGTGCGACGTAGAGGTTCGCCGCGGTGCGCAGTTGCGCGAGCGTGGTGCGCACCGTCGTCGACTCGGTCTCACGCCCGATGTTGCCGAGCACGAGGTCGATGTACTCGGAAGCGCCGGTCTCGGCGTCGCGGGTCTGATCCCATGCCGCGCCCCAGACGAGCGAACGGGCGAGCGGGTCGTGGATGTCGGCGAGGTGTGCGATCGCGGTGGCCAGAGACTTCTCGTCGAGGCGGATCTTCGCGTAGGCGAGGTCGTTGTCGTTGAGGAGCACGAGGTCGGGGCGGGTGAGGCCCTGCAGCTCGGGGATCTCGGTGCGGTCGCCGTCGACGTCCACTTCGAGGTAGTGCGTGCGGGTGAGCGAGCCGTCCGTGAGGGTGTAGAAGCCGATGCCGAGACGGTGCGGACGGATGGTCGGGTAGTCGGCCGGAGCGGTCTGCGTGATCGCGAAGCGCGAGATCGTGCCGTCGTGGCCCTCGGCGATGACCGGCTCCAGCGTGTTCACGCCGGCGGTCTCCAGCCACTTCTTGGACCACGTGCCGAGGTCGCGGCCGCTGGTGGCTTCGAGCTCGGTGAGCAGGTCGCTGAGCTCCGTGTTGCCCCAGGAGTGCTTCTGGAAGTACTGCGAGACGCCCGAGAAGAACGCCTCGATACCGACCCAGGCGGCCAGCTGCTTCAGGACGGAGCCGCCCTTGGCGTAGGTGATCCCATCGAAGTTCACCTGCACGTCTTCGAGGTCGTTGATCTCGGCGACGATCGGGTGGGTCGAGGGGAGCTGGTCCTGGCGGTAGGCCCAGGTCTTCTCCATGGCGTTGAACGTGGTCCATGCCTCGGTCCACTCGGTGGCCTCCGCCGTGGCGATGGTCGAGGCCCACTCGGCGAACGACTCGTTCAGCCAGAGGTCGTTCCACCACTTCATGGTGACGAGGTCGCCGAACCACATGTGAGCGAGCTCGTGCAGGATCGTGACGACGCGACGTTCCTTGACGGCGTCCGTCACCTTGCTGCGGAAGACGTAGGTCTCGGTGAAGGTGACGGCTCCCGCGTTCTCCATGGCGCCGGCGTTGAACTCCGGCACGAAGAGCTGGTCGTACTTGGCGAACGGGTACGGTACGCCGAACTTCGACTCGAAGTAGGCGAAGCCCTCGCGGGTCTTGTCGAAGATGTAGTCGGCGTCGAGGTGCTGCCACAGGCTCTTGCGGCCGTACACGCCGAGGGGGATGACGCGGCCGGAGGCGCTCGTCAGCTCCGAGAAGGTCGACTCGTAGGGACCGGCGACCAACGCCGTGATGTACGAGGAGATGCGCGGCGTCGGCTCGAAGCCCCACGTGGCGGTGACGTCATCGTCGTGCACGATGGGCTCGGGGGTGGGCGAGTTGGAGACGACCTTCCATGCGGCCGGTGCGGTCACGGTGAACTGGAACGTCGCTTTGAGGTCGGGCTGCTCGAAGACCGCGAACACCCGACGCGAGTCGGGCACCTCGAACTGCGAGTAGAGGTAGACCTCGCCATCGACGGGATCGACGAAACGGTGCAGGCCCTCGCCGGTGTTCGTGTACTCGCAGTCGGCGTCCACGACGAGGACGTTCTCCGCCTGCAGTCCCTCGAGCGTGATGCGCGAGTCGGCGAAGACCTCGTTGGGGTCGAGCTGCTCCCCGTTGAGGGAGATCTCACGGACCTCCCGCGCGATCAGATCGATGAAGGTGAAGCTCTCGGGCGTGGCGGTGAAGCGGACGACGCTCCGAGAGCCGAAGACCTCGGCGCCCTTGGTCAGATCGAGGGCGACTTCGTAGGACTGCGTGTCGACGACGTCGCGGCGCTCCTGCGCTTCGATACGGGTGAGGTTCTCTCCAGGCACAGCTGTACTCCCAGGGGTGAGGGGATGTCACCGGGGCTGGGCGCAGTTGGCGCCGACGGCAACCCTGACAGCCTACGCCAGTGCGGGGAATGCCCGATCTCCATCGCGGTGCAGGGGAATCGGATAGAAGCGGTGCTCGCGCGCACTCCGGCACTCCGTAGAAGTGGGAGGATGGACGGGTGACTGCGATCGAGCCGAATGTCGTCCCCTTTGCCTCGCCTGCTGCCTCCGGTGGTGCACCTTTCGTGACCGCACCGGTCGCCTATGACGCGATCCTGCTCGCCGGATTCGGCGGGCCCGAGGGCCAGGAGGATGTGATCCCGTTCCTCAGGAACGTGACGCGCGGCCGCGGCATCCCCGACGAGCGGCTCGAGGAAGTCGCGCACCACTACCGCCACTTCGGCGGGGTGAGTCCGATCAACGGTCAGAACCGCGTGCTCAAGGAGGCGCTGCAGAACGCTCTCGCCGAGCGGGGCATCACGCTCCCGGTCTACTGGGGCAACCGCAACTGGGCGCCGTACCTGGAAGAGGTCGTGACCGAGGCATCGGGCAACGGGCACAACACCCTGCTCGCCTTCGCCACGAGTGCGTACAGCTCGTTCTCCAGCTGCCGCCAGTACCGGGAGGACTTCGCCCGCATCCTGGAGGAGACCGGCCTGGGCGAGACCGTCACGATCGACAAGATCCGCCCGTTCTACGATCACCCCGGCTTCGTCGAGGCGTTCGAGACCGGTGTCCGTGAGGCCATCGAGAACTTCCTCGCCGAAGGCATCGCAGCCGCGGACATCCAGATCCTCTTCTCGACGCACAGCATCCCCACCGCCGACGCCGAGCGCTCGGGTGCCCGCGACATCGAGTGGGGTGAGGGCGGCGCCTATGCCGCGCAGCACCTCGCCGTCGCCGCGTGGGTCATGGATCGCGTCCGCCAGACCGTCCCGGCGGCCGCCGATGTGTCGTGGGAGCTCGTCTACCAGTCCCGCTCCGGTCCCGCCTCGCAGCCGTGGCTCGAGCCCGATGTCTGCGACGTGATCGGCGAGCTGCCCGAGCGCGGACGCAAGGCCGTCGCCGTCGTGCCGGTGGGATTCATGAGCGACCACATGGAGGTCCTGTGGGACCTCGACACCGAGGCGGCGGAGGCCGCGGAGGAAGCGGGACTCTCCTTCACCCGTACTCCGACCCCCGGCGTATCGCCGGCATTCGTCGCGGGCATCGTCGATCTGATCGAGGAGCGCCTCCAGGGGCGTCCCAACGAGGAACGCGCTCACGTCACTTCCCTTCCCGGCGGGTTCGACGTGTGCCGCCCCGGTTGTTGCGAGAACATCCGGGCGGGCTTCAAACCGGCTGCCGCAGGCGTCGCTCCGTGACCTCTCGGTGAGCGGCGCGCGCTTCTAGGATGGGACACATGCGCATCCATATCGCCACCGACCACGCGGGCCTCGACTTCTCCACGCAGCTGCAGGACCATCTGCGCGCCGCCGGGCACGAGGTCGTCGATCACGGCCCCGTCGAGTACGACGCGGTCGACGACTACCCGGCGTTCTGCATCCGCGCGGCGCAGGCCGTCATCGCCGATCGGCGTGCGGGCGTCGAGGCGCTCGGCGTCGTCTTCGGCGGCTCCGGAAACGGCGAGCAGATCGCCGCGAACAAGGTCGAGGGCGTACGTGCCGCGCTCGTCTGGAACCTCTCGACCGCGGAGCTGGCCCGCGAGCACAACGATGCGAACGTGATCTCCATCGGCGCGCGTCAGCACACGTACGACGAGGTCACCTCGTTCATCGACCGCTTCATCACGACCCCGTTCTCGGGCGACGAGCGCCACGTGCGGCGCATCGGACAGATCGCCGACTTCGAACGCGACGGCTCACTGCTCCCGGACCCGCGGGCCTGACATGCCCGAGGGTCATTCCGTCCACCGGATCGCTCGGCAGTTCGACCGCAACTTCGTCGGCAAGACGCTGAGCGCTTCCAGCCCGCAGGGTCGGTTCGCCGAAGGAGCATCCCTGCTCGACGGCCGTGCCGCGGTGAGCGTGCAGGCGGTCGGCAAGCAGATGTTCCTGGAGACGGAAGGCGACCTGTGGCTCCGGGTGCATCTCGGCCTGTATGGAGCGTGGGACTTCGCCGGTGAGATCGTCGTCGACCCGACCATCGCCTCCGCCAACGGCCGCATGGGCCAGACCAATCAGCGGGGCACGATCCTCGAGGACCCGATCCTCGATGATGCGGGGGAGAACTCGCTGTCCTCGATCGGTGCGCCCCGACGCACGCGGGTGCACGTGCGCATGTCCGAGCAGACGAAGGGGCTCGCTGATGAGGGCATGGAGTGGCCGCCGCCCGTGGTCGGTCAGGTTCGACTGCGTCTGATGACCGACATCACTGCGGCCGACCTCCGAGGGCCGACCGCGTGCGTCCTGCAGACACCTGAGGAGATGTTCGCGACCGTCGCAAAACTGGGCCCTGACCCCCTGGTCGGCGATCCGGTCGAGAACGAGGAGCGTTTCGTCCGCGCTGTCAGGAAGAAGCCGACGGTGATCGCACTCCTGCTCATGGACCAGTCGGTCGTGAGCGGCATCGGGAACGTCTACCGCGCCGAGATGCTGTTCCGGCAGAGGCTGAACCCGCACACGCCGGGTCGCGACGTTCCCGAAGACGTCGTGCGCGCGCTCTGGCACGACTGGGTGCGTCTGCTCGCCATCGGTGTGGAGACGGGGCAGATGATGACGATGGACGGTCTGACCGGCGCGGACTACCGCGCCGCCATGGCCAACCGGGACGATCGTCACTGGGTCTATCACCGCGCTGGTCTGCCCTGCCGTATCTGCGGGACCGAGATCGCGCTGGAGGAGATCGGCGCTCGGAAGCTCTACTGGTGCCCGCGTTGCCAAGCGTGATCCGCCCGCGCCGCCACCACCGGATCTAGGCTGATCGAATGCGACAGAATCCCAGCTTCACGCTGGCCGATGTGCCCGAGATCCGCCGCGTGATCGAGGCGAACCCCTGGGCGACGATCATGAGCTCTGGCGGAGAGGGGCTCGTGGCCTCGCACTACGCCGTCCTGCTCGATGACGCCCACGACGACCTCACCGTCGTGGGTCACGTGGGTCGTCCTGACGACCTCATCCACGGGCTGGGGGAGGACCGAGAGATGCTGGTGGCCTTCCAGGGCCCGCACGGCTACATCTCGCCCGGATGGTACGGCGATGTGCCCGCGGTGCCGACCTGGAACTACACCGCTGTCCATCTGTCCGGCGTTCCCGAGATCCTGAGCGCCGAGGAGAACCTCGTCGTGCTCGACCGCCTCGTCGCGCACTTCGAATCCCTGATGCCGGAACCGCGACGCATGTGGGAGCGCCCCAACGACGCGGCCTACGTGGAGCGGCTGGCCGCGGGAACGGTGGGTTTCCGGTTGACACCGACACGAGTCGTCGCCAAGAGGAAGCTCAGCCAGAACAAGGCGCCGGAGACGATCGAGACGGTGATCGAGGAGCTCTCCGGCGACGGGCCCTATGCGAACCCGGCCCTCGCCGCGGAGATGCGGCGCGCGCAGGACGCACGCCGAGGAGGGGTACAGCAGTGACCGAACGCGGCGCCGCCATCGACACCATCACAGCCGTGCGGATCGCCGGACCAGGACGCGAGTTCCTGATGGACGACGAACCGGTCGACATCTTCATCGCCGATGGACGCATAGTCGACATCGCCCCGACCGGTGCTCTGTCCGCCCGCGGCCGCGCCCTCGCCGCCGACGGCGCCTGGGCGGTTCCCGGTCTCTGGGACAACCACGTCCACACCGTCCAATGGGCGCTGACATCGGAGCGCGCGCCGCTCGGACACGCGGAATCCGCAGCGGCCGCCGCGGGTGCGATGAGTGGTGTTCCCCCGCTGGCGGACGGTCGACGCGTCGGGACCGGTTTCCGAGATGCGCTGTGGCCGGATCGTCCGTCACTCGAACTCCTGGACACAGCCACCGGCGGCGTTCCCACCTACCTCATCAACGCCGACGTCCACAGCGTCTGGTTGAACAGCGCTGCACTCGCTCGTGAGGGCTTCCGCAGCGAGGACGGCGTGCTGCGCGAGACCGATGCTTTCGAGATCTCGCGGCGCCTCAATGCCGTCGACGCCGCTCATGGTGACCGTGCGATGGTGCGGGCAGGGGAGCAGGCCGCGGCACGAGGTGTCACCGGCCTCGTCGACTTCGACATGGCGTGGAGTGCGGAAGCGTGGCCGCGACGGGTGCAGGCGGGCTTCGCCTCCCATCGCGTTGAGTTCGCGGTGTACCCGTTCGACCTCGAACGCGCCATCGACGCCGGGCTCCGCACGGGTGAACTCCATGAACTGACCGAGACTCCGGCCCGCGGGGCGGGGCTCGTGCGCGTCGGGCCGCTGAAGATCATCACAGACGGTTCCCTGGGCACTCGGACAGCCGCGTGCTCGCACGCCTACCCGGGAGATCCCGGCAACTTCGGCATGCTCACGGTGCCCTCCGACGAGTTGGTCGACCTCCTCACCCGCGCGACCGGCGCAGGACTGGGGGTGGCGGTGCACGCGATCGGCGACAGGGCCATCACCTCGGCGCTGGATGCCTTCACCACCACGGGCGCAGCCGGATCGATAGAGCATGTCCAGCTCGTGCGACACACCGACCTCGCGCGGTTCGCTCGCCTCGGTGTGATCGCCAGCGTTCAGCCGCAGCACGCCGTCGATGATCGCGATCTGGTGGACCGGCACTGGTCGGAGCAGACCTCGATCGGCTATCCCCTCGCATCACTGCGCGCATCAGGGGCACAGTTGCGCTTCGGTTCCGACGCCCCGGTGGCCCCGCTTGATCCGTGGCAGGCCATCTCCGCAGCGGTGTCCCGGACGGCCGACGCGCGAGCAGCATGGCATCCGGAAGAGCGGATCACGGTCGCCCAGGCACTGGAAGCGAGCGTGCGTACTTCGCTGCGGCCGGGTGAGCCCGCCGACATCGTCCTGTGTGCGGCGGACCCGCTGACGTCGACGGGGCCGGCTCTGCGGTCGATGAGCGTGCTCTCCACCGTCTTGCGGGGATACGTCACACACGCGCACTGATGGGTTACTCGTGCAGCAAGGGCGGCCCTCGGAGAACCGAGGACCGCCCTTGCCACGTTCAGACGATGTCTGCGATCAGGCCGCGATGTGCGAGACGAGGAACCAACGGTCCTTCTCGAGGCCGCGCTGGATCTCGATCGCGACGTCCTGGCTGGTGAGGTCGACCTCGTCGAGGCCTTCCACAGCGGCCTTGACGTCGACGAGGATGGCGTCGATGTCGGAGATCACCGCGCGGATCAGCTCGTCGGACTGTGCGAAGCCGGCCGCGACCGACGTCGAGCCCGCCTTCTCCGCGACGGCGCTCACGCGTGCATCGATCGGCAGACCGAGAGCGACGATACGCTCAGCGGCGGTGTCGGCGAAGTCGCCGGCGTGGGCGACGATCGTGTCGAGCAGCTCGTGCACGCCGACGAAGTTCGCGCCGCGGACATGCCAGTGGGCCTGCTTGCCGTTGATGGTCAGTGCCTGGAGACCGAGGACGACAGGGGAGAGGAACTGGGCCGCCCCTGCAGCCACGGTCGGGTCGATGGCGGTGGTGGAAACGGTCTGTGCCTTGCTCATCTTGTGCTCCTCCGGAACGGTTTCTCGTATCTGATGAAGACAACGCTACTCAGCGTCAGACATTCCGCAAGCAAGCTGAGGCTCGGCTCACTTCCGCGTGATTCCGCGGAAGTGAGGGTAGTCTCGCCTCATGAGCATCGCGTCCGGAGCCTCCATCCTCGCCCTGCCGAACAGTACGCCGTCGATCGACGCGACGGCATTCGTCGCCGACGGCGCTCGCATCGTCGGCGACGTCAGCCTCGCGGCGGGCTCCAGCGTCTGGTACAACGCCGTCCTTCGCGGGGATTCGGCGCAGATCGTCATCGGCCCCGGCTCCAATCTCCAGGACAACGTTTCCGTCCACGTCGATGCAGCGCATCCTGTGGTGATCGGCTCCAAGGTCTCGGTCGGACACAACGCGGTCGTGCACGGCTGCACGATCGGCGACGGAAGCCTGGTGGGAATGGGGGCGGTGATACTCAGCGGTGCCGTCATCGGCGAAGGATGTCTCATCGCCGGAGGAGCGGTCGTCCTCGGCGGGACGGAGATCCCCGCAGGCTCTCTCGTCGCCGGCGTGCCGGCGAAGGTGCGTCGAGCGCTCAGCGAAGAGGAGCGAGCGGAACTCCTGGCCAACGCCGACATCTATCTCGGACACTCGCAGACGCACTCGGCGGCGACGCGGGTGTGAGCGCCCCGGCCGCTAGGCTGGGACCCGTACGGGGCGGTGGCCAAGCTGGTTAAGGCAGTGGGCTCATAACCCAACGATCGTCGGTTCAAGTCCGACCCGCCCTACTCGCGATCCTCAGCGGATCCCTGGTCGCTCGATGACAGCAGCAGCGTGCAGCGATGCGGCGTCACGAACGGATCGAGTCGCCGCATCTCCAGAGGACCATCGCCCAGTCGGAGCACATCGCGCACGAGTTGCGCATGCACGGCGCATACGAGCGCCTGATCCTCGGCGAGCAGGCCGCGGTACCGGCAGGGAGCAAGATCGAATCGGAGCGTTTCCTCGTCGACGACGGGGTTCAGACCGGCATCGTCGAGGTGCTCGTACAGGACGTCAACCTGCCGGAGGGCCTGCTCGCCGAGGCGCGGACTCTCCGACGTCACGGCGCGGAGCATGCGGCCCCTCACATCGGCGCCTTCGACCCGTGACCGTGCTCTCTGGCTCGACGATGTCTCACGCACAGGGTGGAAGACGAGGGGTGGACGACCGCGATGGCCGGTGTTGACGGGCTCACTGCGAATCAGGCCTTCGTCTTCGAGCACCCGCAGGTGGTCACGTGCGGTGTTCAACGGGATCCCGCTCTCCTCGGCGAGCGCGCCGGCGTCCCGGCCGGGCCTCTCCTGGATGGAGCGGAGCAGGCGCAGGCGCCGCGGTTGGGTCAGACCTCGGAAGTCATGGGCTCGACGGGGCATGGGGCGAGGATAAGCACGCCGGCAGAGAGGAGGGCGCGTTTCGGCCGGAAATAACCCGGTGAAAGGGCGCGCGCACTCCGTCTGGTCCGGCGATGGTGGAACGACCATGACGCTGAAGAGAAGGGAAGTCATGAAGCTCTCAACGGAGTCCGAGGCGGTCGTACGTGCGACCGCAGGAGTCGTAGCCGCGCACGCGGATGAGATCACCACGCTGTTCTACCGGGAGATGTTCACCGCGCACCCCGAACTGCTGCGGGTGTTCAACCGTGCGAACCAGGCTATCGGCGAGCAGCCGCGAGCTCTGGCCGCGTCGGTCGTCGCCTTCGCCGTGCACCTCATCGACCCGGACGCCCCCGACTTCACGCCGATCATGAGTCGGATCGCCCACAAACACGTCTCGCTGGGTGTCCAGGCACGCCAGTACACGATCGTCGGCCACTACCTCCTCGATGCGGTGCAGACGGTGCTCGGCGATGCGGTGACCACAGAGGTCAGAGCCGCCTGGGACGAGGTCTACTGGCTCTTCGGGTGCTCCCTCATCGCCGAAGAGGCGAAGCTGTACGCGCAGGGCGGCACCGATCCCGCCCATCCGTGGCGCAAACATCGGGTGGTGGAGCGCGTCGTCGAGTCGGACGACGTCATCTCGCTCCTCCTCGCGCCTGTCGACGGCGTCGTCGCGTCACATCGGACGGGGCAGTACGTCGCCATCGCGGTGGACCTGCCGGACGGGTCCAGACAGCCCCGCCAGTACACGATCTCCTCCGGTCCGCGAGGCGATGCGCTGCGCGTGACCGTCAAGCGTGTCCGCGGCAGTGCAGGCGTCCCCGACGGTCAGGTCTCGACCTGGCTCCACGAGCACGCCCACCCCGGCACCGTGCTCGATGTGTCCCAACCAGCAGGTGACGTCGTGCTCGATGACACCGGGCATCCCCTCGTCCTCGTCTCCGCAGGCATCGGCATCACACCGATCACCGCAATCGTCGAGGATCTGTCCCGTCGCGCCCCGGACCGCACCATCCGACTCTTCCATGCCGACCGGAACCACGACGCCCATGTGCTGTATCCCTCCTTGCGGCGACAGGTGCTCGCGATGAAGGATGCCAAGGCGCAGAACTGGTACGCGGACGGGGCGGACGCGGCCCCGACCCTCCACCCCGCGCTCCCCGGGCGGATGGACCTCTCGAATGTCGAGCTCCCGGACGACGCGGTCGTCTTCATGTGCGGCCCTCTCGAGTTCATGCGCTCTGTCCGGGCGACTCTGATCGGCCGGGGGATACCTGCGGAGCGGATCGCCTACGAGGTCTTCGGCCCCGACCTCTGGCTGCAGCAGCCGACCGTCGACGCCGCCTGACGCGCGGAGCGCCGCGGAGGAGAAGGGTTCGCGCCGATGTCAAGCCCCTCCTCGGCGCCGCGACCCCACGCCATGCTTCCGAAGTGCGGCACCGCGCCGCAGAGACAGGAGGAACAATGAGCATCGGCAGCGGAATCGCGCTCTTCGTGATCGGGGCGATCCTCGTCTTCGCGATCAACGTCGACGTTCCCTGGGTCGACCTCGACATGGTCGGCTACATCCTGATGGGAGCAGGAGTCATCATCTTCCTCATCGGCATCGTGCTGCTCGCGCGTCGCCGGCGAACGGAGACGGTCTCACGCACATACGTCGACCCCGCCACGGGGGAGCCGACCACTCGTCGCTCCGTGAGCTCCAGCGGCGACGAGGCCCTGTGAGTTGCGCCGCCCTGTGAGTTGCGCCGCCCTGTGAGCGACACCGGCTTCTGAGTGCACGCACTGACGGCGTCGGTCACCACAGTGTCCGACGCCGTCAGTGCGAGGCGGTGATCAGTCCGGCGCGATGGTCTCGAGGTGCTCCTCGACCAGGACGATGCCGCCGCTCGAACTCGCCGAGTGCGCGAGCTCCTCGATCCACCTCCGGCTCAGATCGGGAGACTCCGGTTCCTGGAAGACGAACCTCAGAGGAATCGACGGGTGGAGCCAGAGGGTCGATCGCCCAGGGGCCTCACCCTCGGGGTGACGCCAGGAGAGGGTGAAGCTCTCGTTCCGGCGGAGCTTGGTGGCGATGACCACCTTGAGGTGCGCCAAAGCGCGATCCTCGATGTAGATCGGCGTCGATGTGTCGCCGTAGTACAGGCTGCCCATCAGCAGTGGCGGCGGGACACGACGGTCAGGGGGCGGGCCATGGTTCTCCTCGATGGCATGCTCGACGGACCGGGAAGTGGTCCGGGAATTCGAACTCTAGCCAACAAATCGACGCGCACCCTGCGCCTGACGCCCCACATTGCGCTGAGCGAACAATCTGTTCGCTCAGTGTCACGTTCACAAGGCGAGTGTCACGTTCACAAGGCGAGTGTCACGTTCACAAGGCGAGCGTCACGATCACGAGGCGAGGACGGGCGCTGCACCGTAGGCGTCACGATACGCCGCAGTGAAGCGAGACGAGTTGCTGAAGCCCCAGCGGCGCGCGATCTCGGCGACCGATCGGCCCTCGCCGTTGCGGAGATCACGGTGCGCCCCGTCGAGGCGCGCCCGCCGCAGAGCGTCGGCGGGCGTCATGTCCAACGCTCGTCGAAAGGCGTACTGCAGTCCCCGTGTGGAGATGTACGACGCGGCGGCGACGTCATCGATGGTGATCGCCAGGTGCGCATTCGCGTCGATGTAGGCGAGCGCACGACGGACCGAGGCCGGCGCTCCGGCTCGCTGTGCCGGCCGCCTGAGGGAGTCGGTGAATGTGGTCGGGAACGCCGAAAGCGTCATCGTCAGGGCGTGCCGTTCGAGTTCGGCGAGGAGCAGATGATCGGTCGGCCCCGCGTTCACGGACTGATCCACGTACTCGAACATCCGCTCCCAGCGCCGAGCGTCGGCAGGGGAGTGCGGCACGAACCCCGTCGTGCGCAACTCCCGTCGGTCATCACCCGTGATCTGCCTCGCGCGCGCCTGGGCGGCGCGGTGATCGAACACGAACGCCCGTACGCGCGCTGTCCGGTCCCATCGGGCTTCGACCTCGGTGCCGTCGGACATCCAGGCCGAGCCTGCATCCAGGGACTCGCGTCCCGACCAGACACGCGCATCGGGAGCGTCGACCCGACACACCAGCAGCTGCTCCTGAGGTTCTGCCCGAGAGTGCACCTTGGCGGTGAGTCGGTAGTCGATCAGGGACGCGGTGCCGAGTTCCTCGGATCGCCAGTCGAAGCGGAAGCTGCGCGGATCCGCATCCTGCAGCGACGACGACGGAACGTACTGCTGCCATGTGGACTCCACCTGGGCCAGATCGGTGGACGTGAACTGCATGGGCTACTCCTCGTGCTACGCGCGTCGATCCCACTCGAAAGCGCACGATCAGGAGCGTATCCCACGATGCCTGAGCCTCCGCCGTGCAGGTCTCCGGGATGCACCAGAACCCGCGAGGCCGCTCGTAGACTCGGGAGTATGAGCGTGCCTTCCCCATATGCGGACCGTCTTCGTCGCCTTCCCGTGCAGCGTCGCGAGGTCGAGGTGCATGGGGGGACCACGGCATACTGGGCGTACGGCCCCGACGACGCAGACACCACGGTCGTCGCGGTGCACGGTTTCCGAGGGGAGCACCACGGCCTCGAACCGGTGCTCGCGTTCCTGCCCGAGGTGCGGGTGATCGCGCCGGATCTTCCCGGTTTCGGCGAGTCTGCCCCTGTGCCACGACGCACGCATGATCTCGACGAGTATGCGGAGTGGCTCACCGACTTCGTCGCCGAAGTCGCCCCAGGTGCCGTGATCCTCGGCCATTCCTTCGGTTCGATCGTGGCCTCAGCCGCCGTGGCACGCGGACTGCAGACCCCGCGCCTGATCCTGCTGAACCCCATCGGTGCGCCGGCGCTCGAGGGGCCGAAGGGACTGATGACACGACTTGCGGTCCTCTACTACGCTCTCGGCGCCAGGCTCCCCGAGAAGGTCGGGACGGCCCTGCTGCGCAACCGGATCATCGTCCGCGTGATGAGCATCACGATGGCCAAGACGAGGGATCCGGAACTCCGCCGGTTCATCCACGACCAGCACGACACCTATTTCTCCCGATTCTCGGATCGGGATGTACTCCGGGACGCCTTCGTCACGAGCGTTTCGCACGACGTACGCGAGTTCGCCCCCGAGATCGACGTTCCGACACTGCTCGTCGCAGCAGAGCGGGACGACATCACACCCATCGAAGCGGAGCGGAGGCTGGCGACGATGTTCCCGGACGCCCGCCTTGTCGAGATCGCGCACGTCGGACACCTGATCCACTACGAGACCCCGGCCGAAGCTGCGGGAGCCGTTCGCCGCTTCCTCAGGATTCCCGTCGCGCGAGGCCGATGAGGCCCGCCACACGGAACGGGATGACCTCACCCATCGCCAACGACGTCTCCGTGCGTTCGACGCCCTCGATGGACAGGATGCGCGCGTCCGTGTCGAAGAGGTGTCGCGCATCGCGGCAGGCCACGCGCGCGAGCAGATCGATCGATCCGCTGAGGCCGTGCGCTTGCACGACCTCAGGGATCCGGGAAAGCTCGTTGATGATGCGGGGCAGTTCCGTCTGACGGACCCCGATGCTCACGAAGGCCTGCAAGGGGAAACCGAGCACATCGGGCGAGAAGGACCGCTCGTAGGACAGGAAGATCCCGCTCTGCTCCAACCGCGCCATCCGCGCCTGGATCGTGTTGCGCGAGAGCCCCAGGTTC
This sequence comes from Microbacterium sp. CCH5-D1, assembly GCF_001557335.1. Taxonomy (NCBI): domain Bacteria; kingdom Bacillati; phylum Actinomycetota; class Actinomycetes; order Micrococcales; family Microbacteriaceae; genus Microbacterium; species Microbacterium sp. CCH5-D1. The sequence goes on along the minus strand of NZ_LSJW01000168.1, from coordinate 6,581 downwards.
TCCGCGAGCGCGACGATCGTCGTGCGCGGGTCGTCGGCGAGCGCGGCGAGAAGCTCGAGATCTATGCGGTCCAGTCCTGGCATAGTGCCAAACCTTAGCAGCACTCTCTCGAGCGAAATTGAGCAACATGCTCAAGCGCTCTTGGAATGCTTGAGCGAGGTGTTGACCGGACGTACTCTCAGACCATGCCGGTGATGACGCTGGCATCAGTGCGCGGAGCCTCACGAGGGCCGCCGAGGACGAGGAGGACGACGATGTCACCGCAGGCCACGCCCATCGCAGACACGGCACAGGATCTGGAGCTCTCGGAGCGCCTCCTGAACCCCGACGGAAGCCGCATCCCGAACCCCCGGCTGGACCCGTTCGTCGCCGACGTCGATGCCGAGCAGCTGCGTTCTCTGCTCCGGGACATGGTCATCCTCCGCCGCATCGATGCCGAGGGTGTCGCGCTTCAGCGCCAGGGACAGCTCGGACTCTGGGCGCCTTGCCAGGGACAGGAAGCGACGCAGATCGGCACGGCCCGTGCCCTCGCTCCCGAGGACTTCGTGTTCCCCAGCTACCGGGAGACCGGAGTCATCTACGCGCGGGGCGCGGAACCCGGAGACTACGTGCGCATGTGGCGCGGTGAGGAAGGTGCGGCTCACGATCCCGCCGACCTCGGTGTCGCTCCCTTGCAGATCATCATCGGAGCGCAGACACTGCACGCGGTCGGCTACGCGCTCGGCATCCAGCACGACGGCGCTGACGAGGTGGCGGTGACCTACTTCGGTGACGGAGCCACCAGCCAGGGTGACGTGAACGAGGCGATGATCTTCGCCGCGTCGTACCAGGCGCCGGTCGTCTTCGTATGTCAGAACAACCACTGGGCGATCTCCGAGCCGGTCGCCGTGCAGTCGCAGTATCCGATCGCGGGAAGGGCGCCAGGATTCGGCATCCCCAGCCTGCGGGTGGACGGCAACGACGTGCTCGCCTGCATGGCGGCCATGCGCTGGGCTCTCGACCACGCGCGGTCCGGCAAGGGCCCCGCCTACATCGAAGCCGTCACTTATCGCATGGGTCCGCACACCACGGCCGACGATCCGACCCGCTACCGCGACCAGGAGGAACTGGATTCCTGGCGCCGTCGCGATCCGATCGCGCGGTTGGAGGCACACCTGCGCGCCAGCGGGGAGCTCGCCGAAGAGCACGCCGCCGAGACCCAGTCCGCAGCCGATCTCGTCGCCAAGGAGATGCGTGCCGCGTGCCTCGGCATGGTCACACGGCCGGCACTCGCCGTGTTCGACGGCGTCTACGCGGAGCCGCACACCGGACTCGAGCGGCAGCGCGATGAGTACGCCTCGTACCTCGCCACCTTCGAGAGCGAGGTGTGACCATGACCGAGCTGACTCTCGGGAAGGCCCTCGGAGCCGGTCTCCGCCAGGCGATGCGCGATGACGACAAGGTCGTGCTGCTCGGGGAGGACATCGGCAAGCTGGGAGGCGTCTTCCGCATCACCGACGGACTGCTCGACGAGTTCGGCGCTGCGCGCGTGATCGACACGCCGCTCGCCGAGTCCGGAATCGTCGGCACGGCGGTGGGCCTCGCATTCCGCGGCTACCGACCCGTCGTCGAGATCCAGTTCGACGGCTTCGTGTATCCCGCCTTCGATCAGATCGTCGCTCAGGTCGCGAAGCTGCACTACCGCACTCAGGGCCGGGTGAAGATGCCCATCACCATCCGGATCCCGTGGGCGGGCGGCATCGGCGCTGCCGAGCATCACTCGGAGTCTCCGGAGGCCTACTTCGTGCACACGGCAGGACTGCGCGTGATCGCGGTCTCGAACCCGGAGGACGCGTATCGAAGCCTGCGACAGGCCATCGCCTCCGACGACCCCGTGATCTTCTTCGAGCCGAAGCGGCTGTACCACCACAAGGGCGAGGTCGACCTCGAAGCCCCGCTGGCCGACGCGCCGCCGATGGGTCTCGCGCGCGTGGTGCGGACCGGGACGGATGCGACCCTCATCACGTACGGCGCCATGGTGTCCACCGCGCTGCAGGCAGCGGACGCCGCGGCGGATGAGGGAACGTCGCTCGAGGTCATCGATCTCCGTTCCCTCTCGCCCGTCGACTATGACTCCGTCGCGGCTTCGGTGCGGAAGACGGGCCGCGTCGTGGTCGCTCACGAGGCGTCGCGGGAAGCGGGAGTGGCCGCGGAAGTGATCGCGAGCATCACGGAGCGCTGTTTCGAGTACCTCGAGTCGGCTCCACTGCGGGTCACCGGCCACGACATCCCCTACCCGCCCGCGAAGCTCGAGAAGTACCACCTCCCGGACCTGGATCGACTGCTCGACGCCGTCGACCGGGTATTGGACCGGCCGAACAGCCTGACGGGAGCAGAGGCATGATCGCGGAGTTCCGCCTTCCCGACCTCGGGGAAGGACTGACAGAAGCCGAGGTCGTGACCTGGCTCGTCGCTCCCGGCGACAGCGTCACTCTCAACCAGACGCTCGCAGAAGTCGAGACCGCGAAAGCGGTCGTCGAGCTGCCCTCGCCCTACGAGGGCATCGTCTCGACGTTGCACGCGGAAGCAGGACAGACCATCGCCGTCGGTGCTCCTCTGATCGCCTTCGATGTCGTGGGGGAGGAGCCGGCGGCCCCGTCGCCCTCCTCGGAGCCTGGGGAGAAGGCCGAGCCGAACCTGGTGGGGTACGGCGCCGCGCCCACGAGCTCAGGGCGACCAGCGCGGCGGGCACGGAGGATCGGCGCGTCCGCTCCGGCCACCATCGACACGGCCGTTCTCGAGGCGGCACCGCACGACGCTGCTCCGTCAGCCGTCGACGCCGTGATCGAGCGCCCACGCTCGACGCCCCCGGTGCGCGCCCACGCGAAGAGGCTCGGCATCGATCTCGTGCTGGTTGCGGCAGAAGTGGGCGACCGCCTCATCACCCGCAACGATGTAGACGCCTATGCGGAACGCGTCGGCGCGCACGATCGCGCCGGCGGCGGCGTGCATTCCACGTCGTCCGCTGCACTTCCGGCCAGCCCTGCCGCACTCGCCGGCGAGGAGCGCGAGACCCGGATCCCCATCCGCGGAGTGCGCAAGCACACGGCGGCGGCGATGGTCCAGAGCGCCTTCACGGCCCCGCACGTCACCGTCTTCCATACCGTCGACGTGACCGCGACCATGGATCTGCTGTCGAGTCTCCGCGAAGATCGATCGCTGAGCGCACATCGGATCGGGCCGCTCGCCGTGGTGGCGAAGGCGGTCTGCCTCGCTCTCGGGCGGACTCCTGGCCTCAATTCGCGTTGGGATGAGGCCGCCGGCGAGATCGTCCAGCACAACTACGTCGATCTCGGGATCGCGGCGGCGACGGAGCGCGGACTGATCGTCCCCATGATCAGAGATGCCGAGCGGCTGACACTCACCGAACTCGCGGACGCCGTGAAATCCCTCGCCGAGGTCGCGCGTTCGGGGAAGACCTCGCCGGCGGGGCTCGCGGGTGGCACCTTCTCGATCTCCAACATCGGCGTGTTCGGTGTCGATGCCGGTACGCCGATCCTTCCCCCCGGTCAGTCCGGGATCCTGGCCGTGGGCGCGGTACGTCGTCAGCCCTGGGAACACCGGGGCGAGATCGCGCTGCGGCAGCTGATGACCCTCAGTCTCTCTTTCGACCACCGGATGGTCGACGGCGCGGAGGGCGCCCGGTTCCTGAAGGATGTGGCCGACCTCCTCGAGGAGCCGGGGCGGGCGATGCTCCTCAGCTAGTCGCGCGCACGGCAGCATCCGCCATCGCGATCAACACGGTCGCGGTGGCGGAGTGCCGTCTGGCCGCCGCACGCGTGCTGTGCGGCGTGGAGTTGATGAGTCCGAAGCAGGCCTGCACGCGCAGACGCAGCTCGTCCGGATCGGCGCCGTCCGTGCCGCCTCGATGCAACGGAGCCAGGGCCGCCATCCACAATTCGATGTAGGCGCGTTGCAGGCGGCGTACCTCGGCGCGGTCGGCATCGGACAGGAACGCGACATCGCGGTCCTGCACCTGGATCACCTCGGCGTTACCCAGGGCGAAGTCCACGTGGAACTCGATCAGCGCACGCATGCGCGCGTCGGGCGTCGGGGCCTCGTCAGCGACGCGGCGTCCGCCGTGGATGAGGTCCTGACTGACTTTGACGAGGACCGCTCCCAGCAGAGCCTGCTTACCGGCGAAATGACGATAGACGGCCGGGCCGGACACACCGACGGCAGCGCCGATGTCCTCCAGGCTCACGCCGCTGTACCCGCGCGCGGCGAACAGTCGCGCTGCGGCGTGCAGGATCGCATCGGACCGTTCGGCCTTGGCGCGGTCTCGGGCGGTGACCGGGCTTGTCATCTCAGTTAATCCTCGCTAACCTGAATCAACGGGTTAGTGAACACTAACCGAAAGTGCATGCACCGCGCCAGGGTTCGGCCCAGGGCGGACGTGGGTCGAGGAGGACATCACGATGCCGACATCCCAGGAGTCGCTCGCGCACGAACTGCGAGACCGCCTCGCCGCCGCCGCGCGCGGAGGACCGGACGCTTCTCGCGAGCGTCACCTGGCGCGAGGGAAGCTGCTCCCTCGCGATCGCGTCACCCGTGTGCTCGATGAGGGCAGCCCCTTCCTCGAGGTCGCGCCCCTCGCGGCTGACGGCCTGTACGGGGGAGAGGCGCCGGGCGCGGGCGTGATCGCCGGTATCGGTCTCGTGCACGGGCGGCACGTCATGGTGGTCTGCAACGACGCGACGGTCAAGGGCGGCACGTACTTCCCCCTCACCGTCAAGAAGCATCTTCGCGCGCAGGAGATCGCGCTGGAGAATCGCCTTCCCTGTCTCTACCTCGTCGATTCGGGGGGCGCGTTCCTCCCCAAGCAGGACGAGGTCTTCCCGGACCGCGAGCACTTCGGGCGGATCTTCTTCAATCAGGCGCGCATGTCCGCGGAGGGCATCCCGCAACTCGCCGCCGTTCTCGGCTCGTGCACCGCCGGCGGCGCCTACGTACCGGCGATGAGCGACGAGACCGTCATCGTGCGCGGCCAGGGGACCATCTTCCTCGGTGGCCCCCCGCTCGTGAAGGCCGCCATCGGGGAGATCGTCACGGCGGAGGAACTCGGCGGCGGCGAGCTGCACGCACGACGCAGCGGCGTGGTCGACCATCTCGCCGAAGACGACGAGCACGCCCTCGAGATCCTCCGCGACATCGTGGCCACGCTCCCTCCTCCCGCCGCCCCGGCCTGGGAGGTGCTCGGCAGCCGCGCTCCCTCCGAGCTGTCCAGCCTCTACGACGCCGTCCCTGTCGACGTCAATGCCGCGTACGACGTGCACGAGGTCATCTCGCGGTTGGTCGACGGCGACTCGTTCCTCGAGTTCAAGCCCGAGTACGGCACGACCCTGGTCACCGGCTTCGCCCGTCTCCACGGTCACCCCGTCGGCATCGTCGCGAACAACGGCGTGCTCTTCAGCGAGTCGGCGCTCAAGGGCGCCCACTTCATCGAGCTCTGCGACCAGCGGGGGATCCCTCTGCTCTTCCTGCAGAACATCACCGGTTTCATGGTCGGCTCCGACGCGGAGGCCGGCGGCATCGCCAAGGACGGCGCCAAGATGGTCACGGCCGTCGCCAGCACCCGTGTACCGAAGCTCACCGTCATCATCGGGGGATCCTTCGGAGCCGGGAACTATTCGATGTGCGGGCGCGCGTACTCGCCGCGGTTCTTGTGGACCTGGCCCGCCAGCCGCATCTCCGTGATGGGGGGCGCGCAGGCCGCGTCGGTGCTCGCCACTGTCAGGGAGGACCAGCTCTCCGCACGGGGCGGCTCCTGGACGGCGGAGGAGCGAGCAGCCTTCGAGGCCCCGGTCCGGGAACAGTACGAGCACCAGGGCGAGCCGTACTACGCGACCGCGCGGCTCTGGGACGACGGCATCGTCGACCCCGCCCAGACCCGCGACCTCCTCGGCCTCGCCCTCGACGTCGTCTCCCGCAGCCCGCTGCCCGAACCGCGCTTCGGCATCTTCCGGATGTGAGTGCCTTGTCCATGAATCCGACACCGACGTCGTCCGACGTCCTTTTCGACACCGTCCTCGTCGCCAACCGCGGGGAGATCGCCCGCAGGGTGATCCGCACGCTGCGGGCGCTCGGCATCCGCAGCGTCGCCGTCTACAGCGACGCCGATGCGACGAGCCCTCATGTCCGCGAGGCCGATCTGGCCGTGCGGATCGGGCCAGCGCCCGCTGCCGACTCCTACCTCGACATCGACGCCGTCATCGCCGCGGCGCGCGCCACCGGTGCGCAGGCCATCCACCCCGGCTACGGGTTCCTCTCCGAGAGCGTCGGACTCGCCGAGGCCTGCGAGGAGAGCGGGGTCGTCTTCATCGGTCCCTCCGTCGACGCCCTGCAGATCATGGGAGACAAGGCCCGCGCCCGCGATCATGTGCTGCGGTACGGGGTCCCCGTCGTCCCCGGCTTCGATGCCAAGGGACTGTCCGACACCGAGATCGCCGAAGAGGCCGAGACCGTCGGATATCCGCTGCTGGTCAAGCCCAGCGCAGGGGGAGGGGGGAAAGGGCATGGAGGTCGTCGCCGACGCGGCGGGG
>NZ_LSJW01000017.1:0-2444 GCF_001557335.1 Microbacterium sp. CCH5-D1 | reverse complement strand
CGCCGCCGACTCCGAACCGGCGACCCGACGTGGGGGCGAGGAGTGCCCCGATCAGGCCGCCGAGCCCACCCATCGCGAGCACGACGCCGAACAGCAGTGCGCCGACGCCGAGCTCTCGCAGCGCGTACGGCGCGAATGCCGTCAGCGCGATGCTGTTGCCCAGGAACCAGACGTTCACCGACACGGCCATGGGCGCAAGCGTTCGGTGGGAGTAGGTCCAGCGCAGGCCTTCCATGATGTCGTGCCCTAGGTGCCGGCCGTCGGTGCGGCGTGACGCTTTCACCTCCTCGACACGGATGCGGCTCAGGAGAACGGCGTTGACGACGTACGCGACGGCATCGATCAGGATGGCGAACGGTGCCCCCAGCCAGCCGACGAGTGCGCCGCCGAAGGCCTGCCCCGTCGTCTGGGCGACGGTGCCTGCTTGACCGAGTCTCGCGTTCGCCGCCAACAGCTGATCGCGGCCGACGAGGCGGGGCAGCATCGGCTGCGCAGCGGAATCGGCGATGAGCGTGAGCGCGCCGTAGAGCAGGAGCAGGGCGCCGAACGACCACACGGACAGAGTCCCCGTGAACCACAGCACCGGCACGAGACCCAGCGTGAGCGCGCGGCCGATGCTCGCGATGACCATGGCGGGCTTGCGCCGCCAGCGGTCCATCAGGGCGCCGACGATGAGCCCGAACAGCAGGTACGGCACGACGTTCGCGGCGTTGAGCAGACCGATCTCGAACGCAGAGGCCCCCAGTGTCGTGACGATCAGGACCTGGAAGGAGACGGCGGTCACGGAGCCGGTGAACGCGCCGAGAGTCGACGACGACCAGAAGAGGGCGAACGCCGGAACGCGCAGCACCTCGGTCGGTCTGTCGTGCATCTCCGCCTCGCTCCCGTTCCCGTCATCCTATGCATCGGCGGTGCGCGAGCCATGCGAAAACGGAGGAGCATCGCCCGCGACACGGTGTGTCATGGTGCGGCTCGCCGCGGTACGCGCGACACGTCTCCGTTTTCGCCGAGGCTGGGCCGGCGGAGGCGCGATGAAGTGGGAGAGTAGGCGCACGGAGGTCGGACATGGGCGCAGCAATCCTGTGGGGCGCGGTGGCAGCAGCACCGCTGTTCGTCGGTGCAGTGCTCGCACTGCTGCGTACGTGGCCGCCGAAGTGGCTCGGCATCGTGTTGGGCTTCGGCGCCGGCGCTCTCATGGCATCGATCGCCTTCGAGCTGTGGGAGGAAGGGCTCGACCTCGCCGGTCCCATCCCCCTCGTGGTGGGTGTCGCGGCGGGAGCGATCAGCTACTACATCGCCGACCGCATCCTCGATGCCCGAGCGGCGAAGACCAAGGAGCAGGCCGGCGGAGGACAGCTCGCGGTGGGCGCCCTGCTCGACGGCATCCCGGAGCAGCTCGTGCTCGGCATCGGACTCGCATCCGGTGAGCCGGTCAGCATCGCGCTCGTGGTCGCCATCCTGGTCTCGAACCTGCCGGAGTCGATCGGCTCGGCTGCCGACCTGCTCGAAGGCGGCATGGCGAAGTCGCGGGTGCTGCTGCTGTGGGCGGGCGTGGCCGTGGTCTGCGCGCTCGCGACCGTCGCGGGGTTCGGCCTCGCGAGCATCACGGGCGACGACTTCCGCTCGGCGGCGAGCGGTTTCGCAGCCGGGGCGCTGCTGGTGATGCTGGTCGACTCGATGGTCCCCGAGGCGCAGTCCAAGGCCAAGGAATCCACGGGACTCGCGACCGTGCTGGGCTTCGCGCTCGCCGCGGGGCTGGCGCTCGCTTCCTGATCACGCGTTCAGCAGGAGGACGTCACAGCGGTCGGCTCAGATCTTCCCCCGCGTGGATTCGCGGCGCACGCTGCGTCCGGCGATGCTCTCGATCTGGAGGGCGAGGGGAAGATCGCGATCCTCTCCCGCCCACGGATTGACGCGCGCGGCGACGCCGGCGACGTCGTCGTCCGCCACCCGAGACAGTGTGCCGTGCACCAGCACGCTCCATGCCGTGCTGCCGAGCGGGTCGTGGTAGTCCACCTCGAACGCGGCCGGCGTGGCGGCTTCTCGCGTGAGATCGGCGAGGACGCCCTCGGGCGATGTGCGCAGCACCAGATCGCGCCCTGACAGCGCGAAGTTCACCGGATAGATCTGCACCCGCTCCTCGTGGACGAAGCCGATCCTCCCGATCGTGGTCGTGGTCAGCAGCTCATAGGCCTGCTGTTCGTCGAGTACTCGAATCATGCGTGCACTCCTTCCCTGTGGCGCCAGGCTAGCCAGGGCGTCGATGCCCTTCAAGGGAGTCCTCACCCTCGGCGCAGGAGAACCCGCCACTCGGCGGACGCACGGCGCAGGATCGGCCTCGGCTGGCGGGTTCCCCTCGGGTGCGGTGTGCACGAGGCTGGCGGGAAGCCGCTGCGATGGCGGCCGAGGACAAAGGAGTTCTGATGACCGACACCACCCTGGCG
>NZ_LSJW01000167.1:0-25055 GCF_001557335.1 Microbacterium sp. CCH5-D1 | reverse complement strand
CGAGGTCCGGCAGGTCGTCGGCGGCGACACGAAGCGGGTCGTCTTCCCAGACCACGAGGTCGGCGCGGAAGCCGGGGCGCAGTCGCCCGAGGTCCCGGTCGCCCTGCGCGGCTGCGGCGGCGACCGTGTAGCCCTGGAGTGCCTCGAGTGGTGTGAGGGCCTGTCCCGGCTGGATCGCCGTGTCCGGATCGGCACCGGGCGCACGGCGCAGACGAGCCCATGCCAGGCCGACCCGTGCGTCCACCTGCGCGACCGGCCAATCGGATCCGAGGGCGACCCGGAGGCCCGCATCGAGCATGTCCCGGGTCCGCCAGCCCCGCGCGGCCCGCTCCGGGCCCAGGCGCCGCGACCAGGCGTCGCTTCCGTCCGGCTCGATCCACTGCATGTGCAGCGGCTGCACGGATGCCGTGATGCCGGCGGCCGACATGCGCGGGAGGTCGCGGTCGGCCATGCACTCGAGGTGCTCGATCCGGTGGGGCACGGCAGGCGTGGCGCGTTCCCCCGCGGCGATGTACGCGTCGATCGTGGAGCCAATGGCCCGGTCGCCGATCGCGTGCGTGGCGATCTGGAAGCCGGCCGAGGCGTAGGCGGTGACGACCTCGGCGAACGCCCGCTGGTCGGCCCAGAACGGACGGAGTCCGTCGCCGTCGGTGTCCGGTTCGTACAGCCAGCCCGTGCCCGTGTCGATGACGCTGTCGGCGTAGAGCTTGACCAGTCCGCCGCGCCATCGGCGCCCCCGCGCCTCGCGCAGGGCCAGACGCTGCGGGAGGCCCTCGATACCGTCGTTCGGCGTGTGGTCGAATGCCGTGACGAGCCGCACGGGCAGCCCGTCGCCGACCTCGTCGATGCGGCTGAGCAGCTCCAGCGTCTCGATGGTGCCGTCCATGATGCAGGCACCCGTGATGCCCGATCCGCCGAGGCCGGCCAGGACGGTCCGCACCTCGGCCGCGGCCGCCTCGGGCGAGAGCGTGGGCGCATGCGCGAGGACATCGTCGATCGCGGATTCGCCCTCGAGCCGGCCGGTCGGCGTACCCTCGTCATCCACGACGATGCGGGAGGCGTCGGGGTAGGTCCGGGCGGAGGAGACGCCGGACGCGCGCAAGGCCGCAGCGCTCGCCAACGCGGTGTGCCCGTCGAAGAGGAACAGGAAGGCGGGGAGTCCGCGCACCGCGCCCTCGATCGCCTCCGCCGTCATCGGCATGCGGTCGAACAGCCGATAGTCGAGACTGTGCGCGCGGACCCATCCCGATCCCGTCGCGATGCGGCGATCGGCCTCCTCCCGGAGGAGGGCGAGTGCGCGCGCCGGGTCGCGCACCCCGGTCAGGTCGATCCCGATCGCCTTGGTCGCCCCCAGCACGGGATGCAGATGGGCGTCGATGAGCCCCGGGGTGACCGTGCGGCCACCGAGGTCGATGACGGTCGTTCCGACGCCGCTGACGGCCTGCACGGCATCGTCGTCGCCGACCGCGATGATCCTCCCCTCCGCGAGGGCGAGCGCGCTCGCACGCCGGGTTCGTCCGTCCAGGGTGTGGACGTTCCCGTTGATCATCACGACCGACGCGACGGGTGCCATCTCAGTCCCGGTTCGCTGCCGCCGCCGCGATCACGTCGAGCTCGATGCGGAACGGATGCACGAGCGCCGCGCCGAGCGTGGTGCGCACCGGCGGATCGACCAGGAACCGCTCGTTCCAGACCCGGTTGAAGTCATCGAAGTCGCCGAAGTCCGTCAGGTAGGCGCGCACGCTCACGACGTCCTCCAGGCCCAGTCCCGCTTCGGCGAGCGTGCTGGCGGTGCGATCGAAGACGGCCCTCGCCTCCTCGAGGAAGTCGCCGTCGACGACGGCGACCTGCCCGCAGAGATAGGTGGTGTCCCCGATCGATCGAATCGACGCGATCCGTGGGGCGACGGTGTCAGACATGGGCGACCTGCTCTCCTTGTTCGGCGGTGATGCCTTGTTCGGCTGTTGTGGGCGGGGCGGCGCGACCGGCGAGGATCCTCCGGTCCGCCTCGTCGATCGAACGGGCGCCGACGAACCCCATGGCGGTCCGGTGCTCGGCCTGCAGCATCGCGAAGAGGAGTTCGACAGCGTGCTGTCCGCCCGCTGCGAGCGCATACGCCGCGAGGCGACCGATCGATCCCGCCCGCGCTCCCAGAGCCGTGGCCCGGAGCAGATCGGCCCCCCGACGGATGCCGCTGTCCACGTACACCTCGCCGCGGCCGGCGACGGCGTCCACGATGTCGGGGAGGACGTCGAGCGTCGCGAGCTGGCCGTCGAACTGCCGTCCACCGTGATTGGACACCAGAAGGCCGTCGACGCCGAGCGCCATGGCGCGGTCGGCGTCTTCCCGGGCCATGACGCCCTTGATCACGAGCTTGCCCGGCCAACCCGAGCGGAGCCGGTCGATGTCGTCCCAGGAGGCGGAGGGCCGCTGGTTCCGGTGCATGAAGTCGTCCAGTTCGCGAAGCCGCAGTCGGCGTCCACGATCGGTGTAGTTGCCCCAGGTGATGGCGGGGCCGCGAAGCAGCCCGAGCAACCAGGCCGGGTGCAACGCGGTGTCGATCACGTCGCGCAGCGGCGGTTTCGGCGGGAGTCCCAGCCCGTGGCGCATGTCGCGCTCCCGCTTGCTGCTGAACGCGACGTCGCCCGCGATGACGAGTACCTCGCTCCCGACATCCCTGGCACGCGCGACGTGGTCGCGCGTGAGGTCGGTGTCGTTCCACAGCTGCACCTGCGCCCAGGTGTTCTCCGGCGCCGCCTGCATCACCTGCTCGAGTGGAAGGGACGACCAGGCGCTGTGGATGAAGATACTGCCCGCTGCCGCCGCCGCGCGTGCGATGCCGAGATCGGCGTCCGGGTGGAACAGGCCGAGCAGGCCCATGGGCGAGACCAGCAGCGGCAGCTCCAGGCGACGCCCGAGCACCGTCGTGGACTGATCGATGTGGCCGGCGTCCGCGTAGACCCGTTGGGTGAGCGCAGCACCGCGGAACGCGGCCTCGTTCGCGCGCAACGTGACCTCGTCGAGAGCGCCGCCCTCGAGATAGTCGAAGACCATGCGGGGCAGACGTCGCCGGGACGCGCGCCGGAAGTCTTCAGGACTGATGTACCTGGGCACCGTTGATCCGGTTCCTCTCTGTGTCGGCGACGCCGATCGTCGGCCGCCGCGTCATCGTCGCTCCACCCCGCACCACTCGGCGAGGAAAAGCGCCATCGTCTTGGTGACGTTCCGGACCGAGTCGAGATGCACCCGCTCATCGAATCCGTGGATGGCCTCCGAACGCGGTCCGTACACGAGCGATGGCATGTCGCCGTAGTTCGTGAACACGCGTCCGTCCAGATATCCCGGGGTGGTGAACGTCCGCAGCTCCTCCCCGAAGACCCGCCGGTGCGAGTCGCCGAGCACGGACTCGGCGTCCGACCCCGGGTCGAGGATGTACCCCTCAGCGTAGAACCCGTTCCGCAAGCCTGTCGGCACCGAGCCGGCGAGCTGCGGGAGGTCAGCGCAGGAGCGGAGGCAGTCCTCGATCTCCTCCCAGATCGCGTCGGGCGCGGTGCCGGGGTAGAGCGCCACGCGCACGTCGAGTTCACACTCGGCCGGCACACTCGACGGCCATTCGCCGCCGCGGATCCCGCCGATGTTGACGTTGATCGGATGCTCCAGGTCGGAGAAGTACGGCCGGTCCCCGCGCTCTTCGTTCCAGCGCTCCTCAAGACCCCGCAGCCGCGCGATCACGGCGTAGGCCGCGTCGATGGCGTTGAAGCCCGTGCTCATCTCGCGCGGATGCGTCGGGCGACCGGCGATCCGCACCGTGCACCAGATGACACCCACGTTGGCGCGCACCAGCATGTTCTCCTCCGGCTCGGGGATCAGCACGGCATCCGCCCGGTACCCGCGGAGCAATGCGGACAGCGAGCCGTTGCCGGTGCTCTCCTCCTCCACCACGGACTGGATGTGCAGCCGCCCGGCCGGCTCGAGGCCTGCGGCGCGCACGGCGTCGAGGGCGAAGAGGCTGGCGGCATGACCCGCCTTCATGTCTCCCGCACCGCGTCCGTAGAGCCAGCCGTCGCGCACGGGGGCGTCCCACGGCGAGCGCGACCAGCCCGAGATCGGTCCCGTGGGCACGACGTCGACATGCCCGTTGAGGATGAGGGACCGACCGCCCGTTCTTGAGTCGATCGTACCGACGACGTTCTCGGCGTTGTCGTACGAGACCGCGACGGGCCCGTATCCGGGGTGCGAGCTGATGTCGGCCGGGTCGATGCGCCAGCGGTCGACGCTCATGCCCCGCTCGGCCAGGGCCTCCTCGTAGACGTCCTGCACCGATCTCTCGGCGCCGCGCAGGGACGGCTCGGCGATCAGTCGCTGCGTGAACGCGATCTGCTCGTCGAAGGCTGCGTCCACGGCTTCCTCGATGCGCTCGCGCTGGTCGGGTGTCAGCGCCGGTGCGGCGCCCGTCGGCGTCGTCATCATCGTCTTCGAGTCCGTTTCTTCCCTGATCATGCGCTCACCCGGCTCATGACGTGCTTGATGCGGGTGTACTCCTCGAAGGAGTACACCGAGAGGTCCTTGCCGTATCCCGACTGCTTGTACCCACCGTGCGGCATCTCCGCCGTCATCACCGAATGGGTGTTGATCCAGACGACGCCGAACTCCAGACGCGAGGAGACCCGCAGCGCCGTGTCGTGATCCCGCGTCCAGATGCTCGACGCCAGCCCGAAGTCGACGCCGTTGGCGAACGACAACGCCTCGTTCTCATGCGAGAAGCCCTGCACGGTGATCACGGGTCCGAAGATCTCGGTCTGCACCGCCTCATCGTCCTGATGCAGTCCGGTCACCACCGTGGGGGCGTAGAAGTAGCCGGTCTCGCCCACGCGATGGCCCCCGATCTCGACGTGCGCGTGAGCGGGGAGACGTTCGATGATCCCCGCGACACGGTCCAGCTGGGCGTGACTGTTCAGCGGACCGACGTCGGCTCCGCTGCCCGGGCCGCCGACCCGCAGGCCGCGCACACGTTCCCGGAGCCCGGCGACGAGGCTCTCGCGCACCTCTCCCGCGACGATCACGCGGGTGGCCGCCGTGCAGTCCTGGCCGGCGTTGTAGAACGACATGGCGACCAGATGATCGGCGACGGCGTCGATATCGGCGTCGGCGAACACCAGCACGGGGGCGTTCCCGCCCAGCTCCAGGTGCAGGCGCTTCAGCGTGCTCGAAGCGCTGCGAGCGACCTCCGTCCCGGCACGGGTCGACCCGGTGAGGGAGACCAGCTGCGGCACGGGACTCTCGACGAGCGCACGACCGGTCTCGCGATCGCCCGTGACGACGTTGAGGACGCCGGCCGGCAGCACCTCGGCGGCCAGCACGGCCAACGCCAGGGTGGAACTCGGGGTGGTCTCCGCCGGCTTCAGCACCACGGTGTTGCGGGCGGCGAGCGCGGGAGCGATCTTCCAGACGGCCATCATGAACGGATAGTTCCAGGGGGTGATCTGCGCCACCACGCCGATCGGCTCACGCCGGATCATCGACACGTGGTTCGAGACGTACTCGGCGCTGGCCCGCCCCTCGAGCATGCGCGCGGCACCCGCGAAGAACCGCAACTCGTCGATCGCGGAGGCGATCTCGCCCGCCGCCGCGTCCGGCGTCTTGCCGGTGTCGGCGAGTTCGAGCGCCCGCAGCCGATCGGCGTCCCGCTCGAGGAGGTCGGCGAGGCGCAGCAGCATCCGCTGCCGCTCCCCCGGCGTCGTCTTCCGCCACGGCCCTTCGAACGCGCGCTGCGCGGCGTCGAGCGCCGCATCCACGTCCGTCGCCGCCGAGAGCGCGGCACGGGCGTGCACCTGGCCCGTCGAGGGATCGATAAGGTCCGAGAGCGCACCCGACGCGGCGGGCACGAGACGACCGTCGATCAGGTTCATGACGACGCTCATCGCTGGGCCTCCGCGAGTTCGCGCTGTCCGCGGATGACGTCACCGCGGAGGGAATCGATCGTGGCGTCGGGGCTCAACCGCCCGTCGGTCACGCGCAGTTCGATGATCGCCGGCACTCCCGCCGCCAGGGAGCGCTGCAGGGCGCGCTCGAAGTCCTCCGTCGTCTCGACGACCTCCCCGTGCCCACCGAACGCGCGGGCGAAGGCGGCGAAGTCGGGATTCACCAGGTCGGTTCCGGACGGCCGGCGCGGATGCCGCTGCTCCTGGTGTGCGCGGATGGTGCCGTACATCGAGTTGTTCACCACGAGGATCAACGGGGCGGCGCCCGCCGCGGCGGCGACGGCGAGCTCCTGTCCGTTCATCAGGAAGCATCCGTCACCGGCCACGCTGACGACCTGCCGACCGGGGTGGCGGATGGCCGCGGCCACGGCGGCGGGCACTCCGAATCCCATCGAACCGTTGCGCGGAGCCAGCAGCGAGGGATAGCCGTGCCAGGAGAGGAAGCGCGCGCCCCAGGTGGCGTGGTTCCCGGCGCCCCACGTGATGATCGCGTCATTGTCGAGCACGTCGTCCAGGCGCCGGAAGACCGCGTCCAGATCGAGAGGTGCCGCCTCGACCCGGGCACCCTCCCGACGCTGTGTGAGATCGGCGCGCAGTCGTGCGGCTCGGAGGGCGCGCGCGGTCGCGACCTCGGGGGCGCCGAGGGCGTGCGCGACCTCGATCACGTCTTCGGGTGTGCCCGAGATGCGCAGGACGTTGGCGTGGACGCTCGAGAGCGGGTCGGTCTCGGGGAGCACGGTCACGATCCGCGTGCCGGGATGGTCGGGCGGAAGCAGCTCCCAGCTGTCGGTCACCACGTCACCGAGGGCCGAGCCGATCCCGATGACGAGATCCGCGGTGCGCAGCTCATCGGCGAGCAGTTCGGAGCGTCCGAAGCCGAGCGGGCCGACGAAGGCCGGGGAGTCGCTGTCGATCAGGTCGAGCGCGTTGTACTCGACGGCGACCGGGAGCCCGCGCGCTTCTGCCCATGCCTGCACCACGAGGCTGGTCCGCGGTGTCCACCCCATCGGCCCCAGCACCACGAGCGGTCGCTCCGCGTCCTCGACGAGCGCCGCCAGCTCGGCGACGGCGGCGGGCGGAGCGGGACGCGTCAGGGGGCGGATGGCGGAGACGGCGCCGACGCCGACCGCGGGGTCGCGCAGCATGTCCTCCGGGAGTCCGACGACGACCGGCCCCGGCCGACCGGAGCGCGCGACGCCGAAGGCCTTCGACAGCAGTTCGGGCACACGGTCGGCGGTGTCGATGGTGAGCACGGCCTTGGTCGTGGAGGCGAACCATCCGGACAGCTCGAATTCCTGGAAGGCATCGCGCTGCACGTCGGCCCTCGGCACCAGACCGACGAGGAGGACCAGGGGCGTGGCATCCTTGGCGGCCATGTGCACGGCGACCATCGCATTGGCGGCACCAGGACCTCGGGTCACCAGGCACACTCCCACATCGCCGCTCAGTCGCGCATCGGCGACGGCCATGTACCCGGCGCCGCCCTCGTGACGGCAGGTCACCAGGCGGATGGCGGAGTCGTACAGGGCGTCGAGCACCTCCAGGTAGCTCTCCCCCGGCACGCAGTACGCCGTCGTGACGCCCTCCGCCTCGAGCTGCTCCACGATGAGCTGGCCCCCGGTCCGCGCAGCACCGGTGCGCAGGGCCGCGCGGTCCTCGGTCGTCGAAATCACTTGAGTCACAGGGCGAGCGTAGAACCGCTCATTTCATGCCGTCCAATACATATTCGGGCTACGTCCTATGCCGACAAGGTATGATTTCTGCTCGTGGATCTGCGTCGTCTGAACTATTTCCTGGCCGTGGTGGAGAACGGCAGCGTGAGCCGTGCCGCCGCGGCACTCCACATCGCGCAGCCGGCGCTGAGCCGCCAGGTGCACGCGCTGGAGCGCGACCTCGATCTCACGCTCTTCACCCCGCATCGCGGACGACTCGTGCTGACCCCGGCCGGGCAGGCGTTCGCAGCGATGGCGAAGGATCTCAGCCACCGCGCAGAGCGACTCGCCTCAGCCACCGAGGCTCTGCGCTTCGGATCGACGGCGCGGATCACGATCGCCGCGACCCCCACGACCACGAAGGACCTGCTGGCTCCCTTCGTCGCCACCCTCCGCCCACCGCAACCGCTCGTCCTGACCCGTCCTGCGCACCACTTCGAGTTGCCGGCGTTGCTGCGCGCGGACGCCGATATGATCGTCTCCCCCGTCCCCGTCGACGATCGCTACGCGACTCGTCGCCTTCACGCGATCCCCATAGTCGCCTACGTCGCGCTCGATCATCCGCTCGCCCGAGCCGGTGCGACGACGATCGCGCTCGCCGACCTGGTGCGCGAGCGCGTGATCACCTCGAGTCGGAGCGCCGTGAGTCGCACAGTGCTCGACCTCGCGACGAGCACCGCCGGTCTCACCTACGCGGACGTCCACGTCTGCGACGACGGCGCGACCGTGCAGGCGCTGGCGAGCGCCGGACAGGGCGTGGGCATCCTCACCGAGCGTCCGGACTTCGGCGCGCACCGATTGGACGTCACCGATTCGCACGGAGCGCGGATCGACACCCTGCACGTCTCCCTGCAACTCGCCTGGGATCCCGAACACTACGCCGTCGACACCATCACCGAGCTGGCGAGCGGCATCCAGGCATTCCAGGCGTCGATGACGGGGGCCGACGTCGAGGCCGGGAGGGATGTCGAGTCGTTCGTCCCCGAGGACGATCGGGACGAAGGCGGTCAGGACACATCCGCTCGCGCCGGTTCCGCTGGTCGCTCGACGAGCGGGCGTCGATGAACGGCTCAGCCGCCCCTCGGCGGAGGTATGCACCAGAAATGCACCACGCCCCACCCCAGATACGGAAAAACCCCCGATTTCTCGGGGGTTTCCATGGCGGTGACGGTGGGATTTGAACCCATCGTCACCCCGGCACGATGTGGTTCGCTACGCTCACCCGCAGGAGAACTGCGATGGTCGATCAGCGCCGCAGGATTCGCCCGGTTCGAATCCCCCGCAGTGTTGCCAAGCTGTTGTCACGGGGAAACGAGAAGTGGCCGGGGCATGATCGCCCCGGCCGTCTGAAACCCGCACGACCTCGCCGGTGGTTGCAGATTACGCGTCGGTCGGATCGAGAGCGTAGCGGCCCCGAACAAGCGGTGCCGCCCGCGCTCAGGCGATCGGCAGTCGCTGAGCGAGAGCCGCTACCTCACCCGCGAGGTGCTTGTCGCCGAGTCCAGTGCTCGGGACCATCAACTCCGATGTCCCGGCAACCTCGCGGTCGAGCACCAGCATGACACGGGCCGCCAGCGGCCACGGAGCGTTGTCGCGGTGCCCGCTGAGCGTGGACTCGACGCGAATCGCCCGCACGGAATCGAGTGAGACAGCCTCGACGACGAGTCTTGGCTGTTGATCCGTGATCTCAAATGTCCCGCGGATTAGTCGGGTATCCGTGATGATGACGAGCCAACCTTCATCCCCATCCTCGTCTTCGATCTTTCCATCGACGAGCGCGGGCGACTCGGACCCCAGTAGCAGGACAGCGCGACGCAGAACGTCGCTGAGAAGCGATGTAATCCCCGTCAGGAGGTACTCCCATCCAGCTGCTTGCGACGGCTCGAGTCGGTTGAGGATCAAGCGCGTCCTATCCAGGAAGTCCTTTGTGTCCATGACCGCAGTGAACCAGTTGCATTGTCGTCGGTCAACGCTACGGTGGGCGCATGGAAGCCGACGTCGTCAGTAACATCATCCAGATTCTCGTGCTTGTCGCGGCTGTGGGAGCCGCGATCGTGGCTCTCGTAGTCTCCGCAAAGGATCGAAAGAACGCGCAGAGGATTGCCGAGGGTGACCGTGCGGCTGCGGCCGAGCTCGCCGCTCAGGATCGCCGGGAGGGCTTGCGTCAGGCTCACCTGATGTTCGAGTTGGAGGCACTGACCAAGCTGCTCGAGAACCTCAACCGAGGCGGATCTACTGACCCGCTCGAGACGAGGCGTATGGGGGCGGAGGCTCTCACACTGATCGGCGCCCTGGGCTCAGATCGGCTTCCACATCAGTGGGAACGCCGAGTTGGCGACGATGAGCGGCTCGAAGCTGCCTACGAAGACCCGGAGATGCCGGAGTACAAGAAGGACGCCCTCGAAGGGCAACTCGCGGTCAACGCGGTACTGCATGAGATCCGTCGGTCGCTGCAGCAGTAGCCACTATCGAGCCTGTGTCCGTCGCCACGACCTTCACCAGCGCTGCAGGACGCCACGACCCTCCGTGCGTGCTCCCTCAGGCGGAGACACTGACCACCCGAGCTTCCTGAGGACGTCTGCAGCCTCGTCTGGGAGATCACGAACCGTGGACCGGAACTGCATCCGACGCCATCTCTCGCGACCTTCCCGCACGGCCGATTCCCACCCGTCTTGACGATCGATGCCGAACTCTCGAACGAGGAACTCAAGCACGTCTTCGATGCACGGCCGGAATCGCTCACCTCCCACCGGGAAATGCAGCGATGACATGTCGTGGGGCTTCTTGACGACATCGCCTCGAACAGCATGAGCGCGCCCCAGCAGGTGCGACAGCGCGCCGCGGTCAGCGTGCACGTGCCAGTGCGCGAGCGGTGCACTTTCAGACATACCGGCGTCGAATTCTTGGCGGACGAGCGGCGTCCTGTCCAGCGTCGAGTGCACAGCGACTTTCGATTGCCACGCCTTCAGGAATTGACCAGAACTGTCGAGCCCGAGGTAGATCTGCACTCCGAGTGTGGCCAGCCGGTGGCCGTCAACGAAGAGCGGAATGTGCTGTTTTGACGGGTTGTCACCAACGGGACGAACCACATAGCGTCCACCGTGCGAAATCGAAACAATCTGAAAATCGCCCGGCAGGACACCCGAGATAGTGTCCTGCACCTGTTGCGCAAACTCGGCTGCGCGCGCGTGCAGGTCGATCGACACGAGAATCAGACGTCAGCACCAAGGAGGAATTCGATCTCCTCGAGCTCTTCCTTTGCTTCCCACTCTTCACTCGACAGCGATCGGGTCGCGCGCGCCTCCTCGAAGGAGGCCTCGTCGAGCTCGATACGGCTCAAGATCTCTTCGCGCCGGGCCAGAAGTTCTTCTCGTGTGACATCAATCACGGGTGCCATGATCTACTCCTTCATCCCTTGAAGGGATAGTAGACCACCAGCCACCGACATCGGCTGGTAGCCGCACGCAGCCGGCCTTCACAGCCTCGGGACACGATCACGGCGGAGCCACAACCACGCTCCCGCGAGCAAGCCGCGAGAGCCGCCACGTTTCGGTCACCGCCCCTCGCCGAGTCGACCGTCGCGGAATCGAGCTTTCAAGAAAGTAGCTACGTTTGGGTGTGAAGACGAGCCGCCACTCTGCGCCATCACCCCCGACACCAACGACATCGCCCGGCACCTAAGCCGGCAAGTCGGTCACGCCCAAGCCGCCGACTTCGTCTCTTCAACGAAAAGCTAGCTTGCGCGCGGCTAGCGTCGATCCTCCGGAGACCCGATATCTTCGTCGAAGGCACCCGATCACCGTGGGGGTAATGATCTTGAGCGACAAGGGGTTGCGCGTTCGCGCCGTTTCGGATGTGACCATCCCTCCGGCGGAGGGCATGTCTGTCGAGCGGCTCAGAACGATCATCCAGGACTCGCATCTCAGCTTCCTCATCGGCGCGGGATCGTCAGCACAGTTCCTCGCCCCACTCGGGAACGTCGAGAAGGTTCTGACTGAGGTCGCCGGGACCGATACCGCTGCAACGATCGCGCGCGCGTCCGTGCAAGGCTACTTTTTCAGATCCGTGATCGAGCCGAACGCTCGACTCCTGGAGCCCGACGACGACAATGCGAAGGCGTTGATCCGGTCCTATGCCGAGTTCGTCGGGGTGGTGAATCGAATCCTTCTGAAGCGTCGGAGCACACTCCTGAGCAAGCAGGCGAGCTTCTTCACAACGAACATCGATATGGCGTTCGAGGTTGCGATGGAAATGCTCGAGGTGGACTACAACGACGGCTTTGCAGGGAAGCTTCGACCGAGGCTAGATCTCGGGTCCTTCGGCACTTTGCGATACCGAGAGGGCCTTCGATATGAGTACCGTTCAGAGATCCCGGTACTTAATCTGTTGAAGTTGCACGGGTCAGTTGGATGGCTGCTGCGGGATGGGGAACTCTATTTTGACCAAGGGCTCACGACGGTTGGTCGGGTGAAGCGCGCGTTCGACGACTCTGTCAACGACCTGGTGCCGATCAGTCGTCCCACAGACGTGGACTCTGCCTCCCTCCGGGCCAAGGCTTCCCACCTGAAACGCACCGCAGCGCTGCGTAAGTTTGCGGCCTCGTATTCACGCCTCCAGATCGTCAACCCTGAGAAGACGAAGTTCGCATCAACCGTTCTTAACAAGACTTACTACGAACTTCTCCGCCGATTCTCGAACGAGCTCGAGAAGGAGAACAGCGCGCTCCTCGTGCACGGGTTCTCGTTCAGGGACGAGCACATTCTGGATCTTGTGCTTCGCGCAGCCGGCGTCAATCCAACCCTGCAGGTCGTTGTTTTCTGTTACGACGCGAAGTCGCACGCCGACATCGCGTCGTTGTTTCCCCCGGAACGCGTGAAGAACGGCAACGTGTGTCTGGTCCGCCCGGCCGCTGCCGAACGGTCGGCGGATGAGCGCCGCCTCTCACTCGACGTCGTGGTAGAAGATTTTCTTCGCCCGATCCTGATGGATGCCGAGCCGATCGCCGACCACATCATCGAACTGCGACTTGCCGGGGGAGAAGACCCGAGTGCGTGACGACACGATGCTCCAGCGTGACGGGGTCTTCAGCATCGGCCGAGTGACCGCCGTGCACGGAAGAAAGGTTCGGGTTGCCGTCAGCAAAGTGAAGAACGGGACGCACCTGCTATACCGCGGCGGCGTGGTACGAAACGTAGCTGCCGGAAGCATGGTGAAGATCGCCAAGGGCTTCGTCGAGTTGATCGGATCAGTTGATGGCGAATCGGTCAAAGAGGACCCGCGCGCCGGGATGACCTATCGCCGCAGTGACGACAACATCTCGAGAGAACTCGAGGTCAGCTTGATCGGGTATCTCGAAGCCGGGCGCTTTCATCGTGGAGTGCGAGAGATGCCATTGCTCGACAACGAGTGCTTTATTCTCTCGGAGTTGGAGTTCGCAGCGGTTCACGCCCTCGTCAGCCCGGAAGACTCCTCGCTCCCGCTCGGAGTCTTGGCTATGGAGCCGACCCAGGCTGTCAACCTCGGCGTCGATGCAATTTTTGCGAGTCATGTCGGTATCTTTGGCAACACTGGTAGCGGCAAGTCCTACACGCTGGCGAAACTTTACTTCGAACTCTTTGAACGCTTCAGAGACAGCCCCGGGTTCAATGCTCGCTCGCGCTTCGTCATCATCGACTTCAACGGCGAATACATCAACCGAGCCAGCAACGGAACCGACATTCACTCAACGGTCGTGATCGCGGGTCCAGAACTTAAGCAGGAGTATGCCCTTACCACGCGGGTCGATGACGGCCCGAAGCTGCCGCTTCCCCGGGCTGCGGTCGAGGATCCTTCCTTTTGGATCGTCCTCCTCGACGCAACAGAGAAGACACAGGCTCCGTTCCTCACGCGTGTACTGACGAGCGACTACTGGGATCGTCGACTCGCAGAGCCTCGCGATCTACTCAGCGTCATTGGAGACATGGTGTTGCGGGCGACCAAGAGCAGCGACTCGTCCGTCGACCGTCAGACAGTCATACACCTCCTAAACGAGGTTCGCACATGCCTGGGACAGGCTGCCCCATCCGCGCTCACTGACCTCATCGATGAGTTTCAGGCACAGTTGCACTACAACGCCACTACGCGTCAGTTCTTCTGGGGCTCGTGGGGTCCGTCATACATTACAAGCGACAGCGGATCGTGGGAGTCTCTCACTAGCGATAAGGTAGCGGCGCTGCCCATCGACTTTTCGTCCATTCGGCCCGGTATCGATCTGGTGCGATTCAAGATCGTGCTGCAGTACTACAGCGATATCATTAGCGGATTCTCCAACCGGGAGCACCTTTCGCCACTAATCAAGCGCATGGAGACCAGGGTTCGGGATGTCAAGCGTGTCGTCGTTGCGACAGATTCGATCACTGAGTCGCACCCGCTTACCGTTGTGTCGCTTCGCGATGTAAACCTAGCGATGCGGAAGGTCATCCCAATGCTCCTCTGCAAACATCTCTACGACCGCAAGAAGGAAACCGACCTCGACAATTCGACGTACCTCAATCTCGTCATTGACGAAGCGCATAACATCCTTTCAACGGAGTCGACGCGCGAGAGCGAAGCGTGGCGAGACTATCGACTCGAAACGTTCGAGGAGATCATCAAAGAAGGACGCAAATTCGGTGTCTTCCTCACCATTGCTAGCCAGCGCCCCCACGATATCTCACCAACAATTATCTCCCAACTGCACAACTACTTTCTTCATCGCCTCGTAAATGAGCTAGACATTCGCGCCGTTGAGAAGGCCGTCGCGTATCTCGATCGCGTTTCCTTCGAGTCGCTCCCAATACTTCCGACAGGCGTGTGCGTAGTAGCAGGCGTGTCAGCGCAGGTTCCCGTGATGGCCAAGGTCGGCAGCGTCCCTGAAGCATTCGCACCGAACAGTCGGACAATGTCTGTCACTGACGCGTGGAGCGACGATTAGGCTCCTCCAGACGTCAAAGTGAATAGGGTGGAGCGTCAACGGGGTCATCGATATCCGCCAGGATCACGAGTGGCTTGGTGGGGCGCTCTAGCGCAAGTCGAGCGGAACAGGTTCACTGCTGAGGCAGAGACTCCTTCACGCCGAACTCGTCGCCAGGACTCGTGGACGGCCCATCACCCAAGCACGGGCAACTCCACCGCATGCCCTCGACTGCCTCGCACTCCGCATCTACTCCGCAAATTCTTTTACAGCTCTTGGCAGCCTGAAGAGGAGAAAAGGCGTCAGGGCTAGGACTTTCAGGCGGTAGAAGCATCCCTTAACAACCCCTGATAACCCCTCCCTGAAGATCGTGAGGAGGCGGGATTAACGCTCGTTGGAGCCGCTGAACCTCACGCTGCAGCGCAGCACTTGAGCCTCGGCAACCACGGTGGGACTTGAACCGATCCCACCTAGCAAAGAACCTTCACCGCTACTCTTCGATAGAGCCCTCGCGCTACGCAAGGACGCTCTTGAATCAAAGGTTCAGAGAGGTGCTGTGATGACAGAGCCGGGGCAGAACAAGTCGCCGAACGTTGCCATCGGCCCGAACAACACCACGAGGCACATCCCGGAATCCGTAGCCCGTCGAGTATGGATTGCAGCGGGCGGGCGATGCACTTTCTGCAACCGATGGCTTCTCGACGACGAGACAACCGGGCAGCAGGTTGCCATCGGACAACTCGCGCACGTCGTCGGGTGGGACACGTCTGCCGGCTCTCCACGCGGAGCTGACCCGCTGCCGATCGCGAATCGCAACGGGGCCGACAATCTCATGCTGCTCTGCTACGACCAACACCACGTTATCGACTCAAAGAGCCTCTGGACCGTCTACGACGCCGATCGACTTCGAGCACTCAAGCGTCAACACGAGTATCGGATCAAGCAGTTGACTTCCCTCGCTCAGAGCGAGAGCACGACTGTTCTACGCCTTGTGGGCACGATTCATGGACGGCATGTCCAACTCGCTCCCTCCGCGGTGAACAAAGCACTGGTCGAGGTCGGGCGTTTCCCTAGCTATGTGCTGCAGGGAGCCGACGAGTACGAGATTGATCTGCGAAAGATCCCCGGAGAGAGCGACGGATCCACACTCCACTGGAGCACCGCGGTGGCATTCATCGAGGAGCGCCTGCGGCTCTTGAAGTCGCTCGTCGCTGACGGCACCGTGGTCGATCTGGCGGTCTTTCCGCTCGCCCGAATCCCGATTCTCGTTGCTCTCGGCGTGCTACTGGATGACACGCTACCGACGACCGTCTATCCCAAGCGCCGCGGTGGCGCCGAGGAATGGGGCTGGTCGGCTTCGGGTACAGACCAGCAGTTTCGGTGGCACGAGGTGGCGTCCGGGCGGAGCGAACCGGCGCAGGTGACGGTCGTATTCTCTGTCTCCGGGTCGGTCGAGATGGACCGCATCCCACGGGAGGCGACTGAGGGCGCCCGTGTGTACGAGATCACTCCCATCGGAGCGACGCCAAACTTCGACCTGGTGGATACGCCTGCGACGGTCGACGCATTTGCCCGCTGCTGGCGTTCCTTGATCGCCGAAATCGAAACCGTGTCTTCGGTCGCCTCGGTCAGTCTCGTGCCAGCGGTCCCGGCGACGATTGCAGTGGCCATCGGACGGTCCATCAACACATCCGTTCACCCGCCAATGCGCGTATACGATCGCGTCGGACATGCAGAAGAGTACGTCTTCACCATCGAGGTGCCGCGATAAAGCGCCGCAGACGACAGGCGAGTGGTCAACGGCCCACGTATCTCGCGTCATCGGATCGACGCCTCACCAGGGTGTGCGTGGCTTAGTGGCCGTCGGTGAGTAATGGTGCGCTGGGCTCACTCCTGTGTGAGGCAGGGCGAAAAGATGAGTGCCACTCGCGTCGTCTCCGATGTGAGAGGCGATAAGTGTCGTCATTGTCGATGCGACTCCGGCCATATCAGCGGCCGAACCGTGGAAAGTCGGAATCGAGCAACCTCGGGTGGGAACGAACTCGTCCTGCGCCTCGGGATCCAGCCAGAACACTCCATAAGGCTCAAGCACCGGATCCTCAAGCACAGCGATGCCAGCCATCCGATCCGACTCAAGGACATCATGCTGAGGCGCGCGACCATGCACCAAGATCATTCCGAGGCTGCCACTTCGAGCGTCCACTGCCACTTGCGCGACCACAGCTTTTCTGCGGTCCGTCGCGACGAAGACGTCACTGACTAGCCGAGCGACTGTCTTGCTCACCGTTGCGTCGATAACAAGGTCCGCTACGCCTAGGGCATCGCGAAGCGCTTCTTCCCGGAGGGCCGGCCAGATTTCGACGTCGGCTTGCGGCGCTATGCGAAGAAGGCGCGCGGCGAGGCGATCGGACTTTCGACCGCCGATGTCACCGTCATCGTACGCTTGACGTACCAGCAGTCCGCCCGAGACCATTCCGGGGTCGCAGAGGATGACCTTCGTGGCGCCAGCTCGGACTACAAACTCCGCGATCCAGGATCCGAGACCCCCTAGACCGAGGATCACCACTGTCGAATCAACGAATCTCGCGGTCGGTCTAGCGTGGTCTCGTCGCGTATTGAGTGCGGGGCGTTCGTCCGAGACGTGCGTCCAGAGAACCTCGACGCCGTCGGGCACATCATTGGGCACGACCTCCCGACCCTGCGTTCGGGCAGTGCGACTGATCTCCCGCAAGGCATCGGCACCACCTCCATCGACATGACCCGCCAGCAGGTGTTCCGGCCCTCCAGACGGATGCGGTACGGCAAGGAGGAACTGCTGGCTCTCCCCTGCTGCCTTACGCATCGCGCTGGCGCAGAGAGCCACCAAGAATGTGGACGACTGAGCAGCATCGTATCGAAGCCGCGCGACGATTCCGTGAGGTGACAACCGCTGCTTCAGGCAGCTCACTGATCGAGCGCGAGGCCCGAAGGCTAGTGCTCCGCTGACGCCAAGGTGTGCCTTAGCGGCGATTCGGCTCGCATCGAAGTCGAGTCGCTCGAGTAGATCGCGTAGCCCCGTATGTCCAGCACCGAATGGGAGATCGCGGTCCGTGTAGAAGACAGGCACATGTGTCGGTGGCCGGGACCCGGCGGGAAGTGGCTTCGGGTAAAGCTCGAGGCACCAGTCCGAACGCGGGGCAAGCCAGTTGGCCGCAACGCGTCCATCGTGCGGCGCGAGGGAACGAATAACGATTGGAGAGAGCGGCGATGGGCGACGTCCGATCTGAGGCAGGCCCCCGACCGCGTGATAGAGCGCATCCTCTGCGTCGAACTGATTGCTACTTCCGCGCTCCAGCCAGCGCCAGAGCCGGTTAAGAACTCCGTTCGGATGCGATGTCAGACCGTAGTTCGAGTCCCATTCTCGGCTCGGATCGAGGTATAGACAGAGGTAGAACCCCGATAGCACGTGCGGATGTCCGAGGAACCGAAAGTGGTCGACGAAGACATGCGGCGGTCGCTCGCCGTCTGGCTCGATCGCCAGTTGGAGTTCTTCCCTGATCCGGAGTGGAAGCCCACCGTTTCGCCGAGGGAACGTTGACGTTTGGATAGTGAACGGAACGTAAAGGACCGAGTCTTCTCGATCCAACCATTCGGTGCCGACGCTTGAGATCAGGTCGGGATGCGAGTTGTACGCTGCTCGCAGTTCGTGGAGGCAACGCTTTTGCCACGAAGTCGGTTGGGCTTTGCGCTTGGTCATGAGGCGACTATCCGGCGCGCCCAGACCTACCCGTCGAAGTCTCCGGAGTCTTGCCGGGCTCGGTCGTGGGTGGAGAAAAGACAGGCGTAGCGGTTTGTGATCGTGGACCGAACTGAGGACCGAAGATCTCTCGCCAGAGACCGAGTGACTCAGCGGACGAGCCGACACACGAGATCGCCTCATCTACCAGGCTTGCAAGATCTTGCACGTCGGTTCGAAACACGTCGTACTCTGACTGCGGCCATCGGTGTGTGAAGTAAGAGTCGGCCGATGAAGGGTCTTCTACTTCGGGTCGCTCAGGAAGGTCGCGAACCCATGCGGCGAGATCCAACAACACGCGGTGGAGCGTCTTGGGAACGCTGTCATAGCATCCTGGGAATGCACGCGCGGTGTCTGCCTTGATGACGTTTCCCACGACTGTGGTGAGGATGATCGAGCGCGTTTCCCCCATGAACCCGCGATGATCACGGAGATACTTCAGCAAACGCAATACGCGCCTCATGTTGCTGTTGCTGGTCTCGTCGCGCTGCTTCATCCAAGCGGTGAAGCCATCCGGATCGGTGCCCTCCCACCGGTCGGTTTCCGCGTTGACGATGTGCTCCCCCTCGACCTCTCGGTCGACGTACGGCACGACGTCCACATGCATGGAGTTCGCGTACGTGACTCGAACACACCGGTTCTTCGACTCCGCGGGAACGCTCATGCCCTGTGCATCACAGTATGCGCTTAGCGTGTCAAAGACCGCAGTGTGATAGTCGAGTGGTGTCCACCCGTCGCGCTCCTCGAGTTCAAGCATGAAGTCTGCGTCGAACTCAGCATCTTCGGGCGGCTGGATGATGGTTCGTTGCGCCCACGATCCCTGCTTCTTCATCAACTTGACCCGGACCCCGAGATCGCCACGCCTGAGCGCGTCGAAAAGTCTTCCAGTTCGCTCGTTAAGATGCGCCAACTTATAGTCCGGCAAGTTGACGACATCGATCAGGAAGGTGTTGAAGTGCGAAACGTGCTCCATCTGAGTCCCCTCTCAGTGAGTCCCGCCCCAGACGGGAGTTAATCTCTGCGAGTCATCGTATGTTCGACTACCGACATTCACGATCGAGGAGATGCACGGTACCTCTGGTGCTACCCCGCAGCTCCCCGAACGCGGTCTTTGGTCTTTGTCCAACTCTGTCCAACTCGATCGACTGTTGGCCAAGTAGAAACGCCCAAAGGCCAACTAGCGGCGTCCCCCGTCACTTGAATGGTGTGCGGCGCCACAATGCGTGACGCCGCACAACTTCTCAGAAGTCCCAGTCGTCGTCTTCCGTGGCCTCGGCCTTGCCGATGACGTAGGACGAGCCCGACCCCGAGAAGAAGTCGTGGTTCTCGTCGGCGTTCGGCGAGAGCGCCGACAGGATGGCCGGGTTCACGTTCGTGACGCTGGAGGGGAACATCGCCTCGTAGCCCAAGTTCATCAGGGCCTTGTTGGCGTTGTAGTGCAGGAACTTCTTGACGTCTTCGGTCAGACCGACACCGTCGTAGAGGTCCTGCGTGTACTGCACCTCGTTGTCGTAGAGCTCGTACATGAGCGAGAACGTGTAGTCCTTGAGCTCATCGCGACGCGCCTGGGTCTCGTTCTCGAGGCCCTTCTGGAACTTGTAGCCGATGTAGTACCCGTGCACGGCCTCGTCACGGATGATGAGGCGGATCAGATCGGCCGTGTTCGTCAGCTTCGCCTTCGACGACCAGTAGATCGGCAGGTAGAACCCCGAGTAGAACAGGAACGACTCCAGCAGGGTGGAGGCCACCTTGCGCTTGAGCGGGTCATCGCCCTGGTAGTAGTCCATGATGATCTGAGCCTTCTTCTGAAGGTTCGGGTTCTCCGTGGACCAGCGGAACGCCTCATCGATCTCCTTCGTCGACGCGAGCGTCGAGAAGATCGAGGAGTAGCTCTTCGCGTGCACCGACTCCATGAACGCGATGTTCGTGTACACGGCCTCTTCGTGAGGAGTGATCGCGTCGGGGATCAGCGACACCGCACCGACCGTGCCCTGGATCGTGTCGAGGAGCGTGAGCCCCGTGAACACCCGCATGGTGAGCAGCTGCTCGTCGGGGGTGAGCGTGTTCCACGACTGCACGTCGTTCGACAGCGGCACCTTCTCCGGCAGCCAGAAGTTGTTCACCAGACGGTTCCAGACCTCGAGGTCCTTGTCGTCCTGGATACGGTTCCAGTTGATCGCCTGCACGCTGGAGACCAGCTTGAGTCTTTCGGGAGTCATTTTCTTCGTCGTTCCTCGGGGTTCGGCCGCGTTCTCAGGTCAGCAACAGGTCAGAGCATGCACGAGACGCACTCGGCCATGTCGGTGCCCTCGAGCGCCAGCTGACGCAGGCGGATGTAGTAGATCGTCTTGATGCCCTTGCGCCATGCGTAGATCTGCGCCTTGTTGATGTCACGCGTGGTGGCGGTGTCCTTGAAGAACAGCGTCAGCGACAGGCCCTGGTCGACGTGCTGCGTGGCCGCGGCGTACGTGTCGATGACCTTCTCGTAGCCGATCTCGTACGCGTCCTGGTAGTACTCCAGGTTGTCGTTCGTCATGAACGCCGCCGGGTAGTAGACGCGGCCGAGCTTGCCTTCCTTGCGGATCTCGATCTTCGACGCGATCGGGTGGATCGACGACGTCGAGTTGTTGATGTACGAGATCGAGCCGGTCGGCGGCACCGCCTGCAGGTTCTGGTTGTAGATGCCGTGCTTCTGGATCGACGCCTTCAGCTCGGCCCAGTCGTCCTGTGTCGGGATGTGCTTGCCGGCGAACAGCTCCTTGACCTTCTCGGTCTCGGGAACCCAGGCGCGGTCGATGTACTTGTCGAAGAACTCCCCCGACGCGTAGGTCGAGTCCTCGAACCCGTCGAACGTCGTGCCGCGCTCGATGGCGAGCTTGTTCGACGCGCGCAGCGCGTGGAACAGCACCGTGTAGAAGTAGATGTTCGTGAAGTCGATGCCCTCTTCGGAGCCGTAGTACACGTGCTCGCGAGCGAGGTAGCCGTGCAGGTTCATCTGGCCCAGGCCGATGGCGTGCGAGCGGTCGTTGCCGTCCTCGATCGAACGAACCGAGCCGATGTGGCTCTGGTCGCTGACCGCGGTCAGTGCCCGGATCGCGGTCTCGACGGTCTGGCCGAGGTCGTCGGCGTCCATCGACAGCGCGATGTTCATCGAACCGAGGTTGCAGGAGATGTCCTTGCCGATGTTGTCGTACGACAGGTCGTCGTTGTACGTGGTCGGCGTGTTCACCTGCAGGATCTCGCTGCAGAGGTTGGACATGTTGATCCGACCCTTGATCGGGTTGGCCT
Source organism: Microbacterium sp. CCH5-D1 (assembly GCF_001557335.1). Classification (NCBI taxonomy): domain Bacteria; kingdom Bacillati; phylum Actinomycetota; class Actinomycetes; order Micrococcales; family Microbacteriaceae; genus Microbacterium; species Microbacterium sp. CCH5-D1. Next base: position 3,368 of record NZ_LSJW01000167.1, on the reverse strand, counting down.
TGTTCACCGTGTCTTCGAACATGACGTACGGGTAGCCGGACTCGAACTGGATCTCGGCGACGGTCTGGAAGAACTCGCGCGCGTTGATCTTGGTCTTCTTGATGCGCGGGTCGTCGACCATCTCGCGGTACTTCTCGGTGACCGAGATGTCGCCGAACGGAACGCCGTAGACCTTCTCGACGTCGTACGGCGAGAACAGGTACATGTCCTCGTCGTTCTTGGCGAGCTCGAACGTGATGTCGGGCACGACGACGCCCAGCGACAGCGTCTTGATGCGGATCTTCTCGTCGGCGTTCTCACGCTTGGTGTCGAGGAAGCGCATGATGTCGGGGTGGTGCGCGTTGAGGTACACCGCGCCGGCGCCCTGACGCGCACCGAGCTGGTTGGCGTAGCTGAAGCTGTCTTCGAGGAGCTTCATGACCGGGATGATGCCCGAGGACTGGTTCTCGATCTGCTTGATCGGCGCACCCGACTCGCGGATGTTCGACAGCAGGAGTGCGACGCCGCCACCGCGCTTGGAGAGCTGCAGCGCGGAGTTGATGCCGCGGGCGATCGACTCCATGTTGTCTTCGATGCGCAGGAGGAAGCAGCTGACGAGCTCGCCGCGCTGCGCCTTGCCGGCGTTGAGGAAGGTGGGGGTCGCCGGCTGGAAACGACCGGAGATGATCTCCTCAACGAGGGCCACGGCGAGCTTCTCGTCGCCGTCGGCGAGACCGAGGGCGGTCATGACGACGCGGTCCTCGAAGCGCTCGAGGTAGCGCTTGCCGTCGAACGTCTTCAGCGTGTAGCTCGTGTAGTACTTGAACGCGCCGAGGAACGTCTCGAAGCGGAACTTCTTGCCGTAGGCGAGGTCGTTGAGCTTCTGGATGAACTCCATCGAGTACTTCTCGATGACGGCGCCCTCGTAGTACTCCTTCTCCACGAGGTAGTCCAGGCGCTCCTTGAGCGAGTGGAAGAACACCGTGTTCTGGTTCACGTGCTGCAGGAAGTACTCCCGCGCGGCGCGCTTGTCGGCGTCGAACTGGATCTTCCCGTTCGCGTCGTACAGGTTGAGCATCGCGTTGAGGGCGTGATAGTCGAGACCCTCGTAGGAGGGGTTCGCCTTGAATGCCACTGTCTCGGTCACTGAAGCTGCCACCGTCGTTCCAATCCGTCGCTCACGCGATCCACATCGTCTTGTGTGCCGAAGATCTCGAGCCGATACAAGTGAGGCACGTGGCACTTGCGGCTGATGATGTCACCGGCGAGGCAGAAGGCATCGCCGAAGTTGGTGTTCCCCGCGGAGATCACTCCGCGGATGTGGCGTCGGTTGCGCTCGTCGTTGAGAAACCGGATCACCTGTTTCGGAACGGCGCCCTTCTCGACGCCGCGCCCCGCTCCCCCGCCGTAGGTGGGGGTGACCAGCACGAAGGGCTCGTCGATGACGAGGTCTTCTTCGTTCCGGTGGAGGGGGATGCGTCGGGACGGGAACCCGAGCTTCTCGATGAAACGCGCGGTGTTACCCGAGACGCTCGAGAAGTAGACCAGGAGCGGCGCTGCGGTCGCGACGGCGCTCATGGTGCGTCACGCCAGACGGGACGCGAGCTCGTCGATCTTGTCGGGGCGGAAGCCCGACCAGTGGCCCTCGTCGGTGACGACGACGGGTGCCTGCATGTAGCCGAGCGCCTTGACCTGCTCGAGCGCCGTCGGGTCTTCCGACAGGTCGAGGACCTCGTACTCGATTCCCTTGGCATCCAGGGCACGGTAGGTGGCGTTGCACTGAACGCAGGAAGGCTTGGTGTAGACCGTGATCGACATCTTTTTCGTAACCCCTCAAATCTCTGGCCTGCTTCTCATCAGGCTGTTTCCCGGTAGACCCCCTGCCGGGACTTCAATACTACATATGGGGACCGACATTGGGGGCGACCACAAGGGGTAGTAGTTACATCCGTGTAGTTATCCACCGTTCTCAACAGATACAACACAGGTTCTCCACCGTTTCTTCCACAGGCCGAGCCCCCTTCCGAAGGCAGGCGAACCGCGTGAAATCGCGGCTGGGAAGCCCCTGTGAGCGATCCATCCACAGGGGGCACGTTACGACGCCCCACCGACATTCGGATTCCTGTGGAATTCACCCTTCGGCGTGTCGCGGGCGTGTCGCGGATCGCCCCATCCGCGACCGGCCCCGCGGGCCGGTACCGTTGTCTGGTGGCGGGATATCGGGATCTTCTTCGCACGCCGGGAGTGGCGCGCATGATCGCTGCTCAACTGACCGCGCGCTTCCCCAACGGGATGATGTCGCTGGCGATCCTGCTGCACGTCGAGCAGCAGACCGGCTCCTACGGGTCCGCTGGTCTCGTCCTCGCCGCGACCAGCGTCGGCCAGGCGATCGCCGGCCCCATCACCAGCCGTTGGATGGGCGCCTGGGGCATGCGTCGAGTGCTCACTCTCACCCTGTCGGTGTGTGTGGTGGCCGTACTGTGTCTGGCTCTGCTTCCGCTCGAGGTGCCGGGGTACATGGCGCTCGGGATGATCGCCGGCCTCTCCACCCCACCGGTACAGGCCGCCGTGCGCACGATCTACCCCAAGCTCGTGAACTCCTCGAACCTCACCCCGCTGTTCTCCCTCGACGCGTCGCTGCAGGAGATCATCTGGGTGCTCGCGCCCGTCGTGATCACACTCGTCTCGACCCAGATCGGCACCGCCGAGGGTCTGCTGCTGGTCGCGATCATCCTCGTCGGCGGCGGCGCGTGGTTCATCCTCTCCCCCGAGGTCGGGCGGGTGCGCATCCCGCGCAGCCGCAACGCCCTCGGAAAAGTCGTGCTCAAGCCGCCCGTGATGCTGGCGACCGTGATCGGGTTCCTCCTGATCGGAGCCTGCGCCGCCGTCGAGGTCGGCGTCGTGGCGACCTTCGAGCACGGAAGCCTCGCCGCCGGACTCGTCCTCGCCGTGTTCTCGGCCGGAAGCCTCGCCGGTGGTCTCGCCTTCGGCCACATCCCCATCGGGCCCTGGGCCATGGCCCGCCGTCTGCTGATCGTCACGATCGGCCTCGGGCTGACGATGGTCATGCTCAACGTGTTCTGGCTGGGCGGCACCCTCATCCTCGCCGGCATCGGCATCGCGCCCGCCCTGGCGGTGCTCTTCGCGATCACCTCGGCCAGCGTGAAGTTCAGCGAGACCGCTGAGGCCTTCGGCTGGGCCGGCACCGGACAGCTCATCGGCGCCGCCGCCGGTTCCGCTGTCGCCGGCTTCCTCGTGGATGTGGGCGACTGGCGCGGCGCCTACCTCGCCGCCACCATCTTCGCCGCGGTCGGACTGATCGTGGCCGTCGTCTTCGTCCGTTCCTTCCCGGACCTGCGTCACCGCGACGCGAGCCCCCACCCCGACAC
>NZ_LSJW01000166.1:0-8051 GCF_001557335.1 Microbacterium sp. CCH5-D1 | reverse complement strand
GGGCGCTGTCCACGCCGATCCGTGAGCCAGGCCAGGCCGTCTCCTCGCCCACCGAGCCGCCCGTTCCGCACCCGCGCTCCATGTTGCCGCTCCTGGTCTTCACCGCGATCTACGTGCTCATCATGTGCGGTGAGACCGTGAAGCTCGCCTACCTGCCGCTGTACATGGACGGCGAGCTGCGCGTCGACGCCGGCGTGCGGGGGGCGATCATCGGCTTCCAGCCCCTCGTCGAGCTCCTTCTCATGCCGTTCGCCGCACGACTCGCGACACGCTTCGGCCTCGCCCGCGTGCTCACGGCCGGTGCGCTGATGGCGGTCGCCGCGCACATCTCCTATGCCGCGGCGGGCCAGATCACGCCGCACATCGTCCCGCTCATCGTGGGGCAGGTGCTGATGGCAGGAGTGATCGCCACCTTCGGAGTGCTGGGCATCACCGTGGCCCAACGCCTCGTCCCCACCCGCGTCGGCATGGCCACGAGCGTCTTCATGAGCTCCTATGCGATCAACGCCGCCGTCGGAGGCTTCGTGGGAAGCATCGGCTCGCTGTGGCTCGGCCTTCCTCAGTTGTTCTGGATCCCCGCCGCGATCTCCGCCGTCGGGGGCGTCGCGCTGCTCATCCTGAACTCCCGCGTTCCGCTCGATCCACCCGCACGCGACCACTGACCTGTCGAGGCGCCGCTATCCGGCGTTCGGACGCACGCAGGTGTCCTGGGCCGCGCTCTGCCCGTCGACGTTCGACGGCAGGGTGTTCGCATCGGGCCGCGTCGTATCGGGCTGTGTCGTATCGGGCTGTGTCGTATCGGGCGGTGTCGTCTCCGGTGGCGTCGTCTCCGCGCCCTCGGAGTCGTCGGACGGCGGGGTGGCCGGCGGGGAGAGCTCGCTGCCACGGCCGGTGTGGTCGGAGCTGATGCTCACCGTCTCACCGGAGATCACCCGCTCCATCAGCGCGGCGGCCGACTGCTCGTCGGGGACGACGCGGTCACCCGCGGGAAGGTGCGGGTACGACACGAACGCGATGTTCTCGAGCGGCAGGTCGCTGAACACCTTCGCCATCGAGGCGAGCGTGCCGAGGTCGGCGAGCGGGGTCGACAGCGTCATATTCCTGGTCGCCGCGTCGGCGATGCCGTACAGCTTCACCGGGTCGGTCAGGGTCGACTGGTCACGGAGCGTCCGCACGAGCGAGGAGAGGAACACCTGCTGGGTCGAGATGCGAGCCAGGTCACTCCCGTCCCCGATGCCGTAGCGCGAACGCAGAAGCGCCAGGGCCTGCTCGCCGCTGAGGTCGTAGGTCCCGGCCTCGGGGATCTCCAGTCCGGAGTGGCGATCGTGGACGGGGCCGGCGAAGCAGATCGGCACGCCGCCGACGGCGTTCGAGGCATCGATCACGCCCGTGAAGCTGATCTCCGCCGCGTAGGCGAGATCGATACCGGTGAGGGCCGTGACCGTCGAGGCGACGCAGCCCAGCCCGCCGCGGGAGAGCGACTCGTTGAACTGCACCCGGTGCCCCGCAGCCCACGTCTTCCCGGTGTCGGGATCGCTGCAGGAGGGCATGTCGACGAGCAGGTCGCGGGGGAAGGAGATCACGGTCGCCGCGTCGTGAGCGTCGTTCACGTGCAGCAGCAGGGTGACGTCGTTCCGGCTGCCTTCGACGTCTCCGCCCTCTCCGTACTGGGCTCCCTGCCCCGCGCGGCCGTCCGAGCCGACGAACAGCACATCGAATGCGCCGTCGAAATCCGCCACGACGGGAGGCTCATCCGTACGGGCGGGGTGCAGTTCGACCGTGGTGACGTTCTGGGACAGCCGGAGCGCCGCGACGGCCACCGTGCCCCCGCCGATGACCAGGACCGCGACGGCGGCCAGGGTGAGGAAGCGCCGGAGGCGCCTCCGGCGCCGTCGGCTCGGAGCTGGAAGCGGGGGAAGACTCATGGGGAAGACCTCTCGGCATCGGCGAGCAGCCAGTGTCGAGCACGAATGTCACACGAGTGTCACAGCCGAGGAACGCTCACCCGGAAGGTCGCGCCCGGGGATCCGGACAGCAGCGCGAGATCACCGCCGAGGAGGCGGGCGTTGTCACGAGCGATCGCGAGTCCGAGTCCGGTCCCGGCGCCGTCCGAGCGCGACCGATCCGTCGTGACGAACCGGTCGAACACCCGCTCGCTGTCGGCGCCGGCGATGCCGGGCCCGTGGTCGCCGACGTCGATGTGCAGCACGTCACCGTCCTCCCGCACGCGGATGACGACCGGCGGGCGCCCGTGGCGGGAGGCGTTCGTGAGCAGATTGGCCACCACGGTGTGCAGTCGTGCCGCATCGGTACGCAGTCGCAGGCTCGGCGCGACCGACAGCTCGTCGACGTCGACTCCCGTCGTGTCGACCACATCGGCGAGCAGGTCGTGCAGCACCACGGTCGTGCGGTGCACGCGTGCGACTCCGGCGTCGAGGCGGGAGAGCTCGAGCAGGTGCTCGATCAGGGTGTGCAGTCGGCGCGTCCCCGTGCGCACGACCGCTGTGGCGACCGCTCGCTCCTCGGCCGTCGTCTGCTCGTCGTCGTCGAGCATCTCGTCGACCGCCATCATCGAGGTGAGGGGGGTGCGCAGCTCGTGGGCGACGTCGCTCACGAGCTGCCTCGACTCCGCCTCGCGCTGTCGAAGCCGCCCGATGGTGTCGCCCAGGCGTTCTGAAGAGAGGCGGAGTGCGTCGGCCACACGGTCGACGTCGTCGAACGACGGCTTCCACGCCGGAGGGCCCTCGCCGGAGCCCACGGCCCGCGCCGTGTCGACGAGGCGGCGGAGCGGACGCGTCAGCGCACCGCCCAGCAGGCGCTCGAGCAGGACGACGAGGACCACGACGCCCGCGCTGAGGAGCGCCCCGGAGACGACCAGCTCCCGCACCTGCTCCTGCTGCGGCTGCATCGAGTACGCGGTGACCACGGCGAGGCGGCCGCTCGGGTCCTGGGGGAGGTCGTCGCGGACGACGGAGACGAAGAACACCTCTCGGTCGTCGAGCGTGGTCATCAGCGAGGTCACCTCGCCGGAGCGGCGGCTGTCGTCGATGCGCAGGGCGCCCGGCACCTGATCCGGTCGGAGTTCGCCCGCGCTGCGGCCACTGCCGAGGTCGATGATGACCGTCTCGCCGGGGAGGATCTCGGCGTAGTAGCTCCACGTGTCTTCGGGAGACACCGTGGAGATGGACGTGAACAGGGCATCCGCCGTCGTCGAGAACTCATCGAGCAGACCCTGCTGCCTGGACTCGTAGACGATCCTGCCCGCGGTGAAGACGACGACGCCGGTGACGAGGACGGAGACGGCGACCGTGCTGCCGATGAGGGCGAGGGCGATGGCGGTGCGGAGCGTGAACCGGCGACGTGCCGTCATCGCAGCCGGTAGCCGATCCCGCGCACGGTCTCCAGCTGCGGAGTCGCGACGTTCGCAGCGGTCAGCTTCGCACGCAGCCGCTGGATGGCGGTGTCGACGACGCGGGAGGTGTCGGGCGGTGACTGCGCCCAGACGGCGTCGATCAGGCGCGAACGGCTGAGGGTGTGCCCGTCGTTCAGCGCCAGCTCATGCAGCAGGCGGAACTCGGTCGCGCTCAGCGGCAGGGCCTCGCCCCCCGCCAGGGCTTCCGCCGAGTCCTCGTGCAGCTCGAGGGATCCGACCCGCAGCGGCTCCGCGGTGAGCCGGGAGCTGCGACGCAGAACCGTCCGAAGACGTGCCTCGAGCACGGCCACGCTGACCGGCTTGGCGATGTAATCGTCCGCTCCCGCGTCGAGACCGACCACGACGTCGGCATCCTCGTCACGGGCGGTCAGCATCACGGTGGGGAAGCCCCAGCGCGCCCGGATCTCCCGGCACAGCGAGAACCCGTCGCCGTCGGGGAGCATGACGTCGATGATCGCGACGTCGGGGGTCGTGCGTTCCGCGAGCAGGCGTGCGGAGGCGACGTCCTCGGCGGTCTCGACGGTGTGACCGCGACGTCGCAGCGCGGTGGTGAAACCGAGACGGATCTCCGCGTCGTCGTCCACGAGCATGATCTTCATCCCACCCCACCTCCCGGACACCGCGCGCTTGCGATGATAGACGGCGGCGCCCGTGCATAGGCTCCGAGCAGAGGCGCCGAGGCGGGTCGCAGGGGCTCGTCAGGTCGAGCGGCTACCCTCGTGCCATGCGCCGAATCGTGGTCCTTCCTCTCGTCCTCGCTGCCGGACTCGGTGCCGGGGCGCTCGCCGGCTGCTCGCAGGTCACGCAGATGGCGGGCGACGCCGTCGGGATCGACGTGCAGGCGACCTGCACCACGATCGACGATGCCTACGGGCAGTACCAGGCGCTGCTCGATCAGGGCGCGGTCTCGGCCGAGCAGGCCGACGCCGCACGCGACGACCTCGTCGCCTCGCTCGAGGGGATCGCGGCGAACGTCGACGGACAGTTGGGCGATCTGATCCGCTCCGGCGCCACGCAGATCGGCGGCATGACAGACCTGCAGGCTCCGGAGACGGTCGAAGCGATCGAACAGCTCAAGGACTCGGCCTCGGCGTTCTGCGGCTGAGCTCCGCCGTGTGAGACGATGCCGGAGATGAGCACTGCGGCTGATGAAGAGCTTCGCGCCCTCCGGGCCCGCGCCTATGGTCCGACGGCGGACATCGAGGACGATCCCGCCGCACTCCGACGGCTCCAGCAGCTGGAGGCACGGAGACAGCCGAGGCCCAGGGCCGAGGACGTCGTCCCGCCCGCACCGGCGATGGAGACCATCGACTCGGAGCCGACGCGCGCTGCGGAACCGGTGAGCCGCACCAGACGGTCGAGGCGACAGCCCGAGGACGCGGAAGGCGATGCGCTCGGCGTCTTCGACACCTCGGCCGACGACACCGATGCGGCCCCGCCGACGGCGGAACCCGCCGAGCGGCTGGCGGCGTGGTTCTCGGTGCGCACGACGAGGATCCTGTGGGTGGTCGCGATCGTCGCGGCGGCAGCGATGTCGGCTGCCGTCACGTTCGCCCTGGTGAAGGTGACCCCCGTCGCCTCCTCCGCCGGCGCTCCGCAGATCGCCACGCTCGACGCGACCTCCGACGTGGCGATCCCGGCCGGATGGATGGGGGTGGGTCCGAGCTCCGCGGTGTTCGACTTCTACGGGTTGGTCATCGTGGAGAGCTCAGGCGGTTACTACAACGGTTCGGTCGGCTCAGACTGCCTCACGGTGGCCAGAGCGGATCAGGTGCCGGACAAGGACGACTTCGACTCGTCCAACGGCTGGACCTACGACGGGCCCATGTACACGGGGTGCGCCGTCGGCGCGTTCCCCGCGACCGTCGAGGTGCCGTTCGACACCAACATGCCCAAGGAGCTGACCGAGCGCTTCCCCGACGGGACGGCGCTGCAGTTCGTGTACGAGGCCGATCACGTCGGGGTTTTCCTCGACAGCGAGTGACCGGCCCCCGCGAACTCACACCGCGGGCTCAGGAGACGGTCGTCGCAGCGCGCTGCTGCTCGGCGTACTGCGTGCCCCACCGCGTCAACTCGACGAGCACGGGCGTCGCGCTCGTCCCCAGCTCGCTGAGGCGGTACTCGACCTTCGGCGGCACCTGCCGGTAGACGGTGCGGGTGATGAGGCCGTCTTCCTCCAGCTCGCGCAGCTGTCGGGTGAGCACGCGGGCTGTCGGGTTCTCCAACAGGCGGCCGAGTTCCCCGAACCGCAGCACCTCGTGCTCGCCCAGCAGCGTGAGGATGCTCGGTTTCCAGGCGCCGCCGAGCACAGCGATGGACACTTCCGCATCGCATGACTCCGACCACTCGCGCACGATCCGCTCGGTCTTCTCCCGCATCGCACGCTCCTCTGTCGTCCTTCTCGGTATCCGAAGTGTCAGTACGTGACAGAAATGACAGTACTTGCAGCTTCTGTCTGTACTTTACAGACTGAGCACGTGACTTCCACCCCCACTCAGTCCCCGTCGCGTTCGACCCTCCGTCTCTGGTTCGCGATGGTGCCCCTGCTCCTCGGAATACTCATCGGCGCCCTCGCCATCAGCAGCGTCTCCACGGCGCTCCCGGCCATCCGCGGCGAGCTGGCACTCAGCGACACCGAGGGGCTCTGGCTGGCCGACGTCTATGCACTCTCCCTCGCCGCCACCCTCATCCTCGCTGCGCGGATCGGCGACGCCTTCGGGCGCAAACGGATCGTGCTGATCGGTCTCGGCGGATTCGCCGTGCTCAACGCGGTGGGCGGATTCGCGCAGAGCGGTCTGCTGCTCATCGTGATCCGGGCGCTCCTCGGTGTGGCCGAGGCGTTCGTCGTCGCCGGGGTGGTCGCCACGATCGGGGCCAAGTATCACGCCAGGGAGCGGGTGCTCGCCTATGGGCTGTGGACCGCGACCTTCGGAGTGGGCAGCGCGCTCGGTCCCGTTCTCGGCGGACTCCTGGCGGAGGGCCCAGGGTGGCGCTGGCTGCTGCTGGGGAGCGTCCCGCTGGCGGCGCTCGCCGGAGTGCTGGCCGTGTGGCTGGTGCCCGACTCCCGCAGCTCGCGGACGCCGTCGTGGGATCTCCCGAGCATCGTCACGTCGGTCGTGGCCCTCGGCGCACTCGCCTTCGCACTGCATGAGGCGCTCGCCGCCCCCGTGCCGGCGGTGATCGCCGCCGTGGTCGCTGTCGGCAGCCTCGTGTACTTCATCCTGCGCCAGCGCCGACTGCCCGAACCGCTCATCGACATGCGCCTGTTCGCGATCCCCGGCTTCAGCCCCGCGATCACCCGCATCCTCGTCGCCAGCGGGGTGTCCTCGGCGTCCGTCCTGCTCGTCAGCCTGCATCTGCAGGACACGAGGGGCTGGACCGCGGCGGAGGCCGGCCTCGCGATCCTGCCGCAGGCCGCCGCGATCGCCATCGGCGGGGTGATCGCCCCGATCGCGCTCCGCTGGCTGCGGACCGAGACCCTGACCGTGGGTGCGCTCCTGCTGCAGGCGGTCGGGATGCTGTGGCTGTTCACCGATCCCGAGGTCGTGGCGGCTCCGCTGGTGCTCGTCGGTCTGGGGTTCGGCATCGGTGCGACGCTCGCCGCGACGGCGCTGTTCGACGTCACCGTCGAAGACGAGGCCGGACAGGTCGGAGCGATCCAGGAGGTCGGATTCGCCCTCGGCGGAGGTCTCGGCATCGCTGTGCTCGGAACGATCGCCGTCGTCGCGACGGGCGGTTTCGGCACGGCTGCGCTCGCCGCCGCGATCGTCGTGGTGGCGTCCGCCGTCGTGCCGCTCCTGCGTCGCAGGGTTCCTCGCCCCTCGAACAGCTGAGGGGGGCGGGTCAGCCTCGATCCTGCTCCAGGGTCGAGCGCGCGAGTCGCCGTGCGACGACGAACGGCTCGCTGAACGTCTCCATGCCGACCGTGACGATCGCGCCCTCGTAGAGCAGCATCATCGCCTTCGACATCAGCTCGGGTTCGGTGACCCCGGCCTCGCGGCACAGCTCGAGGAAGAGGTCGAGCAGCCACGCCTTCTGGCGCGACACCTCGGGGAAGACCGGGTGCCCGTCGTGGCCGTCGCCGATCTCCGCCCGCGCGTTGATGGCGCTGCACCCTTTCGGGCTGTACTCGTCGGACCAGGTGATCGCGGCGTCGAACACGGCGAGCACCCGCTCGACCCCGGGTCCGGAGACGGATTCCAGGTGTCGTGCGACGTGCGCGCGCCACAGGGCGTCGCGGTGCTGCAGGTAGGAGACGACCAGGGCCTCCTTCGACCCGAACCGGTCGTAGAGCGTCTTCTTCGTGACCCCGGCCGCCTCTGCGATCGTGTCGACGCCGACGGCGTGGATGCCGCGCTCGTAGAAGAGCCGGGACGCCGCGTCGAGCACGCGTGTGGCGCCCGGCGTGAGCGGGGCGAGTTCGGGTACCGGGACGGCCATGCCTCCACTATAGCCGTTGAGTAAACCGACCTGTATAGTCGTACAGATGAGTAAACAGATCGGTCTACTTCACGGCATGGTGACGGTTCTGGCGGCCGCGGCGTTCGTGGTGACCTGGAGCTCCGGATTCCTCGTGCCCGCGATCGCCGCCGACGCCGTCTCTCCGCTGACACTGCTC
>NZ_LSJW01000165.1:0-3818 GCF_001557335.1 Microbacterium sp. CCH5-D1 | reverse complement strand
CCGGCCATGATCTGCGCCTCATCCCGCGAGCGTTCGATCACGCCCGCCGCGGTCGACGGATCATCAACCAGAACATCATCCTGTCGCTGCTGATCATCACTGCACTGCTCCCGCTCGCGCTCTTCGGCGTCCTGGGGCTCGCGGCCGTCGTCCTGGTCCACGAGGTCGCGGAGGTCATCGTGATCCTCAACGGTCTGCGCGCCGCACGCACCCGCACGCCACGACTGGAAAGCTGATGCTCGCAACTATCGGTTCAGCGATCGGCCTGTTCGCGGCAACCAACATCGACGACATTGTCGTGCTCACCGTGCTGTTCCTGGCTTCCAGTCGAGGGAAGCCCCGGCCGTGGCAGATCGTCGCGGGCCAGTATCTCGGGTTCATCACCCTCGTCGTGATCAGCGTGATCGCCGCTCTCGGTCTCACCATCGTTCCGGACGAATGGGTCGGTTTCCTGGGTCTGATCCCGCTCGGCATCGGCATCTGGACGCTCATTCGCGGCCTGCGCCGTAACAGCGATGACGATGATGACGACTCCAAGATCACCGCGGTCGGACTATGGGGCGTCGCAGGGATCACGATCGCCAACGGGGCCGACAACATCTCCCTCTACACGCCGATCTTCCGCACCAGCGCCCCCAGCGACGTCGCGATCATGATCGTCGTATTCCTGATCCTCGTCGCGGTCTGGTGCGCGGCCGGCCGGCTGATCGGCACCAACAAGGCTGTTACCGAGGGGCTGGAGCGCGTCGAGCACTGGCTCGTACCGGCCGTGTTCATCGGCCTGGGCCTGTTCATCCTGATCGAATCTGGGGTCATCGTCCGTCTGATCGAGGTGCTCGCATGACCTCCTCCCAGTCAGAGGCTCATCCGCCCGCTGCGCGCAAGCTGTCGTCGACCCGGCGGCGGCAGCTCACTGGTGGAGCGCTCTTGATCGCCGTGGTCGTCGTGCTGATCGATCAGGGAACCAAGGTGTGGGCCGAAGCGACCCTCACCGACCGTGAGCGCATCCCGCTGATCGGTGACCTGCTGGGTTTGCAGCTCGCCTATAACCCCGGAGCGGCATTCTCCTTCGGGGAAGGCTTCACCTGGGTGTTCGCGCTGCTCGCTGTCGCCGCCACGGTCACAGCGATCGTGTTCGCGTTCCGAGTGCAACGCGTGAGATGGGCGATCGTCATCGGCGCGCTCGGCGGCGCTTCCGCCTCACACGCAGGCGACCGCCTTTTCCGGGACCCCGGATTCGCCCGTGGTCACGTCGTGGACTTCCTCGCCTACGGAAACTGGTTCATCGGCAACATCGCCGACATCGTAATCTTCGCCGCAGCGATCACCGGAGCAGTTTTCATGATCCGCGCCGGGGATGAGAGCACCGAGTGAGATCCGTTGTGCGGTGGTGGGACACCCATCAACTCGCCCTCTACATCGGCGCGATCGCCGTGGGCAGCCGTTGAGTGAGTTCACGCTTAGGCAGGCGGGCGGTCGCGATGTAGGCGCAGAGCCACCCACCAGCCGCATCGTCGACAGATGAAAGCGCGATCGTCTCCGAGTGCGTGCAGCTTCTTGCGTGGCAGATGTCGCCCGCAGCACGTGCACGCAACGTCCTCGTCAGTCGCCATGAGCGGAGAGCGCCTCTCGAATCTGTTCAACCGTTGGCATCCCGGCCAGCCCAGCAGGGGTGCTGTAAATACGGCAGGCGAGGTCATTGCTTCGCCCCGACCCCGGAAAGAGATCGTTGCCATCCAGGGTGATCGTGGGGGAGCCCGCGAACGAGACTGCGCCCGCGTCCTCCTCCGTCCGGATGAGTCGGTAGTGAACCTCCGATTCGTCGTGGCCTGTTTCTCGTAGCGCCTCAGAAACACGACGGCCAGCCTCAACCCAGCTGGGGCAACCGGCGATATAAAGCAGCTCAATCTCCACGACTCAATCATCCTCGACTTCGCTGTTGATGTCGTGCCCGGGCTACCACCGAAAACGATCGTTTGCGGCCGGGCACCCGTGGTGGTGCTGGGGAAGTGCGACACGCCGAGCGTCGCCCCGCCGTAACCCCCTGCCGAAACGTTAGGGCGCCGAAACGGGTGGTGTATGGGTTTCGGCGCAGGTTCTGCCGACCGCCAACCATCCGTATTCGGGGTCTGGATGTGCGCGCGTTTTGACCGTCGTCCTGCATGAGTCGGCCTGACGATCTGACTTTCCTCGCGACCGCAGCTGGCTTCATTGCCACTCCGAAGGGAGGCGGCCCCCAGCACTCTGCTTTAGATCGGACTCAGTCCGGCTCAGCCTCGGGTAGTCCGATGTAAAGCATCTAGTCCGATCTAAAGCCGCAAGTCACAGAATACTCCTTGACACACCCGCCGCACAGGCATAACGTACAACCAAATGGTTGCACAAAGAAAACTGAGCGAAGCGGAGGTCGACCGTGTCTTCCACGCACTGGCGACGTCGACCCGGCGCGACATCCTGCGCCGGACGATCGAGCGGGAGCAGTCGGTCTCGACCCTCGCCTCCGAATACGAGATGTCGTTCGCCGCAGTGCAGAAGCACGTCGCCGTGCTCGAAGCCGCGAACCTCATCGTCAAGCGCGCCGAGGGACGCGAGCGGCTCGTCCGCGCGAACCCCGAGATGATCGCCCGCGCCAGGGCGCTCCTCGCCCGATACGAAGAGCTGTGGCGGTCGCGCATCGCCCGACTCGACGATCTGCTGGCCGAGACTCCTCGGTCCAACTCGTCCGACCGCACCGACAGCACGAACACCGAACAAGGAGACTGAACATGCCTGTCACCGACGTCATCACCGATGCCGACAACCTGACCATGACCGTGGTCGCCGACTTCGCCGCCCCCATCGAGAGGGTGTGGAGCGCCTACTCCGACCCGCGGCAGCTCGAGCGCTTCTGGGGCCCTCCCGGATGGCCGGCCACCTTCACCGCGTGGGACCACACCGTCGGCGGTCGTGCGCAGTACTCGATGAACGGTCCGCGCGGGGAGAAGTCGTCCGGGTCGTGGGAGTTCATCTCGATCGATGCGCCGAACGCGTTCGAGGTCATCGACTCGTTCGTCGACGAGAACGGCACACCGCTCGACGGCTTCCCCGCCCAGCGGATCACCTTCGCCTTCGAGTCCACCGCCGACGGCACCCGCATGACCACCACGAGCCACTTCGACTCGGTCGACGCCCTCGAACAGGTCGTCGAGATGGGCCAGGTCGAGGGGATCAAGATGGCCATGGCGCAGCTCGACACCGTGCTGCAGGACCTCCGCGACTACGCGCAGGGCAAGGGCACGCGACTGGAGCTGCTCGACGACACGCACGTGCGCATCACCCGCCTGGTCGATGGGCCGCGCGAGCTGGTGTGGCGCGCGCACTTCGAGCCCGAGCTCATCCGCAAGTGGATGCTCGGACCCGACGGGTGGGAGATGACGGAGTGCGTCGCCGCCACCGAGGTCGGCCAGTCGTACCGGAACTCGTGGGCGCCGGTCGGCGACACCGAGGGGCAGCCGTTCGGATTCGAGGGGGAGGCGCTCCTGATCGATGCTCCGCGCCGCGCAGTGACCACCGAGCGGATGCAGGGCCTGCCGACCGAGACCCTCAACGATCTGAACCTGTATGAGGAGGACGGCGCGACCCTCGTCACTCTGCTCATCGAGTACCCCGACAAGGAGACGCGCGACATGATCCTCGCCACCGGCATGGTGGACGGCATGGAGTCGTCGTTCGCCCGTCTGGAGCGGGAGCTGCTCGCCGTCTGAGTGTGAACAACTCCTCAGGACCGGCCGGACCCCCGCGGTCCGGCCGGTTCTCCGGCTCTCGGCGCACTGTTCTTG
>NZ_LSJW01000164.1:0-810 GCF_001557335.1 Microbacterium sp. CCH5-D1 | reverse complement strand
GAGCGGATCAGGGCAGCGACCCCTGCGACGATCGGGGCTGCGCCGCTCGTGCCGCGCCACGGCGTGACGGTCCCGTCGGCGGAGACTCCGATGAGTCCTTCGCTGGGCGCGGAGATGCCGATCGTGATGCCCTGTGTCGAGGCCTCGATGCTGGCCGTGCCGGTCTGGTCGACGCCGCCGACCGTCAGCACCCCGGGGATGGTCGCGGGAGCACCGATGATGTTCGTGCCGCTCCCCCTGTTCCCCGCCGCGACGACCACCACGACGTCGTGCTGGAACGCGTAGAGGAATGCCTCATCCCAGCTCTCATCCCAATCGAGCGTGTTCGTGGTGAAGGAGAGGTTGATGATGTCGGCGCCGTTGTCGACGGCCCACTTCATGCCCTTCGCGACCTGCTCCGTGAACGGCACGGCCGCGGCGGCGCCGAATCCGACGGAGATCGAGAGCAGGTTCGCCTCCGGAGCGACGCCGATCATCCCAGTGCCGTCGGGAGCGCCTCGTCCGGCCGCGAGCGACGCCACCCAGGATCCGTGATTGCCGTCGACGGCACCCAGAGGGGTGCGGCCATCCGGCGTTCCGGTTCCCGATACGTCGGTTCCGCCGACCACGGCGTCGCCGAAGACGGAGGGCACCTTGGCGATACCCGTGTCGATCACGGCGATCGTCACGCCCTCGCCACGTGTGGTCTGCCACGCTTCGCGGATACGCGCGCCGTCGAGCCAGTACTCCGAGGCCCGGACCGGGTCGGCCGGGTCGTCCGGGACCGGTGGCGGGGTGGCCGTGGCCCCGATGAGCAGCACGGACGCTGCG
>NZ_LSJW01000163.1:0-9647 GCF_001557335.1 Microbacterium sp. CCH5-D1 | reverse complement strand
CGGCAGCGCTCATCACGTCGTTGATCTTCACCATCAGGTCGTCGAATTCGGCCTCGGTCAACCGCATCGTGCGCTGAGTGAAGGCGGCATGCACCTCTGCCGTGCGACCGGCGACGTATTCGGGAGTCCAGGCTGTCACGCGGCGCATCAGGTCGTGGTGATCCTCGACCAGCGCGGCGATCACGGCGCTGCCGAGCTCCTCGTCGGCGACCGGACTCTCCGGGCCGCCCACATTGAGGGGACCCTTGTGCCCCGTCCAGACGCGGTCGCGTCGATCGCGGGCCTTCTCCGGCGCCTCTTCGATCAGCCCGGCATCGGCGAGCGCGCGCAGGTGGAAACTGGCACTGTTCGCCGGCACACCCAGTTCCGCGGCGATGTCGGCTGCGCGGAGGAAGTCCCGCCGGGCGAAGAGGCGGATCATCCGGCGCCGAAGCGGGTGCGAGTAGGCCTTCAGCATGGCCGATGTCATCCAGGCGGGGTCATCGCGCGCGCTTTTCGTGCGATCCTCCGTCATCCCCCGATCCTACCCGCACTTCCAATTGCGCAATAAGCCTTGCGCAATGTTTCTTGCGCATCTAGTCTCGACGCATGACCACCCTCACCGAGCCTCATCGCCTGTGGCGGAACACGCGCTACCTCACCTGGTTGGTGAGCGATACGAGTAAGGGGCTCGCCGGCGCGCTCTTCGCCTTCGCGATCCCCCTGCTCGCTCTGATCGTGACGAACGACCCCGCTCAGGCGGGCATCATCGGCGGGGTCGGGATGGCGGCCCGACTCCTCACGACCCTTGCGGGCGGCGTGCTGGCCGACCGCCATCGCCGTATCGCGCTGATGCTCCTCGGCTCGCTCATCGGCATCGTGCTGGCCGGCGGCTTCACGCTTCTCGCCCTGGGGGACGCCCTGACCTTCGGGTCGTTGCTCGTGGTCGACGTGCTGCTCGCCGCACGCAGCGGACTCTTCGACGTTGCGGGCGAGAGCGCCATCAAGGAGATCGTTCCCGACGACGCGATGGGGCGCGCACAGGCCGCGAATCAGGGGCGCGATGCCGCTCTCCAACTGGCGGGTGGTCCGCTCGGTGGTCTGCTCCTCGGCGTCGGCGGCTGGCTCGTCGGCGTGGTCATGACCCTGTGCCACGTGATCGCGGCCCTGACCGCGTGGATGCTGGGGCGTCAGGCGCGTCGCGCCGGAGTGGTCGATGCGGGCGAAAACCCAGACCACCTGCGTGCTGCGCGGCGCGTCGAGCCCGAACACGCCGCGGACACGGCGGATGGTCTGGGTTTCGGCACCTCGACGACCCCGCCCGCGGCGAAGCCCGACGCGTGGAAGGAGCTCCGCGAGGGGTTCGGGTGGCTGCTCTCCCGTCCCGACCTCGGCGGGGTGCTGCTCATCACGACGGTCATCAACCTCGGCTTCAACGCCACGATCACCACCATCATCTACGCCCTCCAACAGGAAGGACATTCGGAGCTTCTCATCGGCGCCCTGAGCGCGTCGATCGGCGCCGTGATGCTCGCGGGAGCCGTGGTGGCCCCTCTGCTCATCCCGCGCATCAAGGCCGGAATCCTGGCGATCGCGGGGCTCTCCGTGATCTCGGCGGGTGCCATCGTGCTGGCGATGGTCACCGACCCGCTGATCATCGCCGTGGTGCTCGGCGTCTCGGTACTGCTGGTCCCGGCACTCAATGCCGGCATGATGGGCTACTTCATGGTCGCTACCCCGAGCCACCTGCTGGGGCGTGCCAACAGCGCTGCCGGTGTTCTCGGCATGGGCGCGATGCCGCTGGCACCACTCATCGCCGGCTTCGGCCTCGCCTGGATCGGCCGGGAGTGGACCATCCTGGTGTGCGCAGCGCTCTGCCTCGTCGCCGTGGCGATGGCCCTCGGCAACCGGGCGCTGCGCGCTCTGCCCGTCGAGTCCCGCTGGGCAGAGCACGCGAAGCAGTACGAGAGGGCCTGAGCTCCCGGGAGAACGCGGTCGGCGCTAGAGCGCTCCGGTCAGCGCGGCGATCCCCGCCAACAGGGACACGAGAGCCAGCACGAGCGCGACCGCGATGAGGACGGCATGCACCTTGAGGAACGCCGTGGCCTTGCCGTTCTCGTCCCGCGCGCGGGGGTCTTTGGACACGCGCTTGTAGAACTGCGGCCAGACCAGGGCGTTGAAGGCGGCGTTGAGGAACAGCACGATGGCGAGGGGGATCACCCCTCAACGGTATCGACTTCGTCTATGGGCCTCCCCGCACGATCATCCGCGCGGATTCTTGGATGCAGACATGTATCAGAAAGCCCTTGCCGCGCTCCTGGTAGGTGTGATCACAATGGGCTTCATGATCGACGGTGCACCCGGCACCGCTCACGATCCTGCCTCGGACGACGGGCGCGCACGCTGGGAGCGCGCCGCGGATCTGTTCGACGCATGGCGCGAGAGCGACAGCCGCGCGATGGACGACCTCGTACGGCTGATGACGCCCGTGCTCTGGCACGTCGTGCGCGCCTATGGGCTGGAGCGCACCCTCGCCGAAGACGTCGTGCAGACCACCTGGCTGCGACTCGTCCGCGGCCACGACTCGATCAGCGACTCACGGGCCGTATCGGCTTGGCTCACGACCACCGCCCGCCGGGAGGCCTGGAAAGTCGCGAAAGCGCACGGCAAGGTCGACACGACCGAAGCGGATGACCTCGACACGCTGCTGCCCGAACAGGCGTCGGCCGAAGAGCACGCCACCCTCGGCGACGAGAACCGGCGACTGTGGGCGGCCGTGCGGCGTCTGAACGAGCGCTGCCAGAAGCTGCTGCGAGTGATCGCCTTCGAGGATCGTCCGGACTACGCCCGCATCGCCAGCGACCTCGCCATGCCCGTCGGCAGCATCGGCCCCACGCGGAACCGGTGCCTCGCCAAACTACGCGCCCTGCTGGACGCGCCACCGACAGCGCAGGCAGGGGGATTCGCATGACCGAGAACGAGGACGCCCAGATGTTCGCCCGGCTCCGCTCCCTGTGGAGCGAGGTCGATCCGATGCCCGCCGGCCTCATCGACCGCATGGTCGCCGCAGTCGCCGCCGACGGCCTGAACCGTGAATACGCGCTGCTCACGCTGGTCGAAGGACAGTTGGGCGCGGTGCGGGGCGAGGCCGACGCGCTCACCCTGCAGTTCAGCGACGGATCGACGAGCATCCTGCTGCACGTGACGACGACGGCTTCCGGACGCCGCCGCGTCGACGGCTGGGTCGACACCGCAGCCGCCGAGATCGTCCTGACCCAGGGCGAGAAGACCAGGTCGATCACGCCGGAGGAGACCGGACGCTTCGTGTTCGACGACGTCCCGCCCGGCCTCACGCGCGTTCAGCTGACCACCGTGATCGGGGACGAGACGCGCACACTGGCGACCCCGCAGTTCGAGCTGTGACCACGGGCGCCGCCCGTCGATGAAGACGCGGGTCCACCCGCAGGAAGAGGATGACGCATGGATCAGCCCAGGGGATGGACCTGGCAGGACCGCGCGGAGGGATCGATCCGACGGGGCACGGCGCTCGACCCGAGCACGGAGCCGGTGGACGGTATCCGTGCGTTTCCGACGGCGTACCTGCCGGAACGCCTGCTGATCACCCGCGCTCTCGGCGATGAGGAGGCCTACGACCGGGAGGTGCGCACGCTCCGCGACGCGGCAGACACGTTCGGCTGGCAGCTCGAGATCGAGGACGACACCCGCTCAGCGGTCGACGGCGAACTCGTGGCGGGAGTTCCCGGTTTCCTGCGCGCACGGCTGCGCACGCCGGACGAGCCGGTGCGCGGTGAATCGCCCGTCGCACCGGATGCCTGGCGCGTGCTCCAGCGCGCACGCCGCATGTCCCGCTCGACGATGCCGCGCACGAGCCTCGACCACGTGCTCTCCATCGATCCGGTCGGGCTCAATCCGTTCACCAGGACGAACCCGTTCACCCGCACCAATCCGTTCACCCGCACCAACCCGGTGCGCGGTGCGGGTGGCGCCGGCGGCAGCGACGACTACCTCGAGCCCGGACGCGGAGCACGACAGCCGGTGACCTGGGTGGGGCCTGCGCCCGTGCGCGGTCCCAGCCCCAAGCGCGGACGACGACCCGTCGTCGCTGTACTCGACACCGGCTGCGGCGAGCACGCCTGGCTTCCCGCTGACATCGTCACCCGCACCGTCGACCTCGACGGCGTGCCGGTCGGGCTGACCGATGACGCCGATCCGGAGCGCTACCCCGACCTGTACGGGCAGCTCGACGGGGAGATCGACGCGGTCGCGGGACACGGCACCTTCATCGCGGGCATCGTCCGACAGGCGGCTCCGGACGCCGACATCCTCTCGATCCGGGTCGCGGGGGCGCTCGGCGTCGTGGACGAGAGCACGCTCCTCGAGACGGTCGCCCAGGTCGTGACGCTGCTGGTGCGCCACCGCGAGAACCCGAAGACGGGCTTCCCGATCGATGTGCTGAACCTGTCGCTCAGCTACTACCACGAGACGCCGACCGACGGACTGTTCAGCCTCACGCTCTACCAGCTGCTCGCCAAGGCACGCGAACTCGGCTGCGTCGTGGTGTGCTCCGCGGGGAACGACGCGATCGATCGCCCCTCCTTCCCGGCATCCCTGTGGCCATGGCCGGGCGCGGACAACGGCATCCGCCGGGACAAGGACGCGCCGCTCGTCTCCGTCGGAGCGTTGAATCCTTCCGGCCAGTCGGTCGCCCTGTTCTCGAACATCGGTCCGTGGGTGCAGGCCTACGCACCCGGAGCGGCGGTGGTGAGCACCTCGCCCGCGTTCGTGGGAGGCACGCAGGCGGCGACGAGGGCCGACGTCGAGGGTCTGCGCCGTGAGACGATCGACCCCGACGATTACCGCGGGGGCTTCGCGGTGTGGAGTGGTACGTCGTTCTCGGCACCGTATGTCGCGGCGCGGGTCGCCGCGCAGCTCGGTACGGTGCCGGTCGGCGGAGCGACCCCCAGCGCTGCGGCGAAGGCGGTGGCCGCCGTCCTGAAGTCGCTGCCGAGCCCGATCGATCCCGTCTGACGCACCCCCGGGACGAGCCGTCCGTACCGATGCGGGCGGCTCGTCCTGGTGCCGGGCGGCTGCCCGGGGCGCCCGGCGGTGCACCTGCAGGACGAATGCACGAATGCCGGATCAGGACGCGGCGCGTCATCCGACGAATGAACTTTCTCCCGGCGAGTGTCGCGCTCGATCCGCGCTCTTCCCCGCAGCCCTGGAGCACGGCATCCTGGAGGGATGCCCCTGTCCGCGATCGAGCTGCACCGGCGCGGAGTCGAGGCGGCGAACGCCCGGCGGTTCGCGCAGGCGCGGCGCGCCCTCGGCGCGGCGTCCATCCGCGCCGACGATCCCGATCTCCGCGCACGCATCGACGGCACGGTCGCCTACGTCCTCGCGCAGACGGGGGAGCCGGCAGCCGCCGAACAGCTGTGCCGCGAAGCGCTCGGCCGGCCCGGTCTGCGGAGCGAGACCATCGCGGTGCTCAGCGGACAGCTCGGCACACTGCTCATGCACGGTGGTCGGCTGGCCGAGGCGGAGATCGAACTCAGCCGTGCGATCGACACGATCAGCGCGATCGGAGACGAGACGACCGAGCTCGCCAACTGCCTGATGAACCGCTCGGTGGTACGGATGCAGCAGCGCGAACTCGAGACCTGCATCGAGGATCTGCAGCGTGCGGTGGCCGTGTACGAGGCGAACGACGACGAGGAGCCACTCGCCGAGGCCAGGCACAACCTCGGGTACGCGGCCCTGCTCGGAGGAGACCTCGTCACCGCGCTCACGCTCATGACACGTTCCCGCCCGACGCTCGCCGCGATCAGCGATCTCGCTGCAGCCATCAGCGACCTCGATCGCGCGGAGGTGCTGCGCGACGCGGGACTCACGACCGAGGCCGAAGCACTCCTCGAGCAGGTCGCCGCCCAGTTCGGTACCCAACGGATGCGACAGGCCAGAGGCGAGTCGGAGTTTCATCTGGCTCGCTCTCTCCTGCGTCATGATTTTGCCGCAGCCGAACGCGCAGCACGCACCGCGGCGCGACGCTTCACCGCGCTCGCGAACGACGGGTGGGCGGCCCGGGCAGAGGCGGTGCGGCTGGAGGCGCAGCAGCGAGCGAAGCCGCATCTCCGCATCGACGACGCGGCGTTCGCGCGGACGGCGAAAGCCCTCGAACGGAGCGGCTTCCACACCGAGGCCACGGGGCTGCGGCTGAGTGCACGCCGTGATGGCTCCGGCCGCCTGCCGCGAATCGCCGACACCGCCCCGACACCGCTGCGCATCCGCGCCCAGGAGGTGCGTGCCGCGCGCGCCGCGGCTGCCGGCCGTGACCGCGACGCCCTGCGCGCCGCCGCCGACGGCCTCGAGCTGCTCACCGCCTGGCAGCAGGCGTTCGGCGCCCTCGACCTCCAGGCCTCCGTCGCGATGCACGGCAGCGATCTGATGTTCGCGGGGCTCTCCGCTGCGGCGCGATTGCGCGACCCCGCCACGCTGTTCGAGTGGTCCGAGCGTGCGCGCCACCTCAGCCAGCAGGTCGCCCCGGTGCGACCCCCACACGATGAGTCGCTCGCGGTGGACCTGGCCGAGCTGCGGATGCTGCGCGCCGAGCTGGCCGGGGGCGACTGGACGACGGATGCCAGAGTGCGGGAACTGCGCGACAGGGTACGCGAGCGGCAGTGGGCGGCGACGGGCTCCGGCGGCACCAGAGAGCGGCTCGGGCTCGCGGAGGCAACGGCGCTGCTCGCCCCCGACCTGGCGGTCCTGTCATACATCTTCACCGGATCCGACCTGCAGGCCGTGGTCGCGACATCGGCCGGCGCGACCATCGTCGACCTGTCGTGGCGGCGGGTGCAGACGGCGCTCGACGGCCTCCGCGCCGATCTCGATATGGCCGCGCTGACGCGTGGGGGACTGATGGGCGCGGTCACCGAGCGGGCGCTCACCTCACGGCTGGCGGTCCTCGACGCGGAGCTGCTCGACCCGGTGAGGTCCGCCGCGCCGTCCGCAGCGCGCTTCGCGATCACGGTGCCCGGTGTGCTCGGCGGCGTTCCCTGGGCGATGCTCCCCGGAATCTCCGGCGTCCCCTTCACCCTCGCGACGTCGGCCTCCCGCCTGCTGGGCGTCCCCTCTCGCACGACGACGGCACCGTCGATGATCGGCTTCGCCGCCGGGCCCCGGGTAGCGCGCGCCGCCGACGAGATCGAGCGCGCGGCGGCGACCTGGCGGGGAACCGGCCGCACTCCGCGAATCCTGGTGCCTTCGGACGCGACGGTCGCCGCCGTCACCGAGCTCGCAGCGGCCACCGACGTGCTCCACATCGCGGCTCACGGCAGGCACGCGGTGGACAACCCGCTGTTCTCCGGTTTCGAGCTCGCGGACGGCGTGCTGTTCGGCTACGACGTCGACCTGATCCCGAAGGTCCCGTCGACCGTGATCCTGTCGGCGTGCGAGCTCGGGCGCTCCTCGGTGCGGTGGGGCGAAGAGGCGTTGGGCATGACGCGGGTGTGGTTGCACGCGGGTGCCGACTGCGTGATCGCCGCCCCCGTCGCCGTTCCGGATGACGTCGCGGCCGAGCTCCTCAGCGCCGTGCACACCGGCCTATCCGAAGGTGCCGCACCGGCCGTCGCGCTCGCGCGGGCATCCGCCGAGACCGGCCTGAGCGCCCCGTTCCAGTGCCACGGCAGCGGATTCTGAAACTTTTCCTCCATTCGATGTATCAGAAGGGAGGCCGCTCGCTCCTGTTCTTCGGAAGGTGCCATGCGAAGGGCCTCGAAGGGAGAGGCGCGAGGGAGGCGCAGTCGGATCTGGGGATCATGCGCACTGGGGAGCGCGAACACGACACGGACACCATCTGCTCGAGGATGATGCGGCAGGCCGCCGCGGCACCCTCAGAGGGCCTCGACGATCTGGGGACGTCGGGGCCCTTGGGGTGTGCCGGGGGAGCGACGCTCTTCAGAGCTCGAGGAAGTCGCCGAGCCAGACGCGTACCGAGGCCAGGCATTCCTCCGTGACCTCACCTGCCGTCCCCGTGAGGCGGTCGCGGGAAAGCGTGCGAGGTTGCTCGGTCATGATCCACGACGGCCGGTCCAGTCCGCTCGGCCCGTCCACGACGACGTGATTCGGCCAGCCCCGGTCGGTCGTCGTGATCGGCAGCACGATGGCCAGCGTGGTCACGGCATCCAAGTATCCAGCCGAGGCCACGACGAGAACGGGACGATGTCCCCCCTGCCCCTGCCGCGCGCCGGCTCGAGTGCGGCCCAGACGGCTCGTCCTGGTGCGAGCTCTGAGGAGGAAGTCACGCGGTCGCGTCGGTCAGGTCGGTCCGCTCCCATTCGGCGGCTTCTGCAGCATGCGATTGCTTGTCGGCCGCAGCCGTCCGTTCGATCGCATGCTTCAGCGACTGCAGTCTCCGACGGCGGTCCTCCGCGTCGGCAAGGTGAGCGAGATGCGCGCCGAGAGTGAGACCGTCACGCGCGGCCTGCTCCTTCAGCCGGTCGCGCAGGTCGTCGCTCACCTTGATCGTCGTAGTCATACTTTGAGTATGACCGCGCTCCGTGCGGCGGCGTCAGGCGACCAGCACCGCGTATCCAGCCGCGCGGAGCGCTGCGAGCACCTCGGTTTCAGCCCCGGCGTCGGTGATCACGGTCGGGAAGAGCTCGACGCCGCCGACGGTCGAGAACGCCTCGACGCCGAGCTTGCTGCCGTCGGTCACCACGACCGCTCGGCGCGCGCGTTCGGCCATCATCCGGTTCACCGCGGCCTCGCGCTCGTCCTGTGTGGTCGCACCGGCGACGGCGTCCATCCCGTTCACACCGATGAAGGCGATGTCGAGCCGCACTCCGCGCAGCAGCTGCTCCACGAACGGACCGACCAGTTCGTAGCTGCGCGAGTGGATGACGCCACCGGTGACGACCACCTTGATGTCGGGGCGCGTGGCGAGCTGGGCAGCGATGTTCACGGCATTCGTTACCACGGTGATGCCACCGCTCCCCGCGAGGTCGTCCCGTGCGGCCAAGGCAGCGGCGATCGCGGTCGTGGTCGTGCCGCCGGAGAGCCCGACCACCATGCCGGGTGCGACCAGGCCGGCGGCGGTCTGCGCGATGCTGGCCTTCTCATGCGTGCGCAGGTGGCTCTTGTAGCGGATGGGCAGTTCATAGGCGACCGTCTGCGCTACCGCACCGCCATGGGTCCGGGTGAGCAGGCGCTGCTCGGCGAGCGTGTCGAGGTCGCGACGCGTGGTCGCCGACGAAGCCTCGAACTCCTCGACGAGCTCTTCGACCGTCACCTCGCCCTTCGCAGCCAGCAGGTCGAGGATCGCGTTCAGCCGGGCGGCCCGCTTCATCAGGCCACGGCTTCCGTCGTCTCCAACGCGAACAGCCGGAGCATGCGCGCGGCTTCGTCCGCGAGGGCATCGCGAGCCGGCGCGAGGTACTTGCGGGAGTCGACCAGGCGCTCGTCCGCGTCGAGCTTCTGACGGACGGCGCGCGTGAAGTAGCCGTTCAGGTGCGTCGAGACGTTGATCTTGGTCATGCCGGCTCGCACGGCATCGGCGATCACGGCATCCGCGACACCGGACGATCCGTGCAGCACCAGCGGCACGGGGAGAGCCTCGTGAAGGCGCCCGATCAGGTCGAGGTCGAGAGAGGCGG